>DATJYD010000708.1:0-7260 GCA_035499755.1 Fimbriimonadaceae bacterium | reverse complement strand
CCTCGAACCGGGCGAAATCGTAGCTCGTGTTGTAGTGGGTCGGCCGCTCCGTCACCCCGAACTGCATCTCGTAGGTGGCGAACTGCGAGCGGACCTCGACCGGGAACTCGACCTTCAAAAAGGCGAAGTCCTCGTGCCAGTCGACCTCGGTCTCGAAGTCCAGTCGCCTCGCCCCCGCTGCCAGCCGCACCACCTGCTTGATCGTGCTCGCCTTGCCGATCTTCCACTCGAACTCGACCGATGCTCTCAGAGGATCCTGTTCGACGATCCGATGCGAGACGGCGGCCGGCGCCGGGCGCCGTGTCTCCAGATGGAAAGGATCGACGTCCCAGGCGTCGTCGGAGGTCGGGCGGTCTTCATAGAGCACGAACTGGTTGCCGGTTCCCGCCAGAGCCTCGCGCCTGGTCGCCTTTTCGATCAGGCTGTGGAGGGTGCCGTCGGAGGCAAGGATGGCTCGGAGTTGGGCGTTTTCGAGGACGTAGGTTCCATCGCCGTTGTCGAGCGAGGCGACCCGGTCCGGCGCCTCCACGATCTCCCCGAAGCCGTAGGGCGGCGTCTCCACGAAGACCAAGGAGCCATCCGGCAAGGGCGCGACCTCCGCCCGCTCGAACCCGATCGTATTGAGCGGCACGAGTCCATCGGTCGTCGAAGTTAAGGCGCTTGCGGCGTCGGCAGTAAGCTCGTTGGCCTCTGAGATCACCTTGGCGTGATCCCGAGCCGTGTCTTCGTAAACGAGGGTGATCGAGCTGCCCGGCAAGATGTCGTGGAACTGGTTGAGGAGGAGGAGCTTCCACAGCTCGTCCAGCTTCTCGTACGGGTAGGCGTCCTTGCCCGACTTGAATGCGACCAGAGAGAGAAACTCCGCGTCGTGCAAGGCGAACTCGCCTTTCCGGTTGCCTCGCTTGGTGGCGGCCTGGGTCGTGTAAGTCCCCCGATGGAACTCGAAATACAACTCGCCGACATGGCGGGTCGGGTCGGTATAGGTCGATTCCAGCCGGCTGAAGAACCCGTCGACGGTCCCGATGTGGGTGGGCGGAATCCCCTCCAGGTCGCGCGCCCGCCGGATTCGCTCGAGCATCGCTTTGGTCGGCCCGCCGCCGCCGTCGCCGAAGCCAAAGAGGATCAGGCTGACGTCCGAGCGCTCGTCGTCCTTGAAGTTCTTGGCGTTGAACCGCAGTTCGCTCGGCGTCACCCGCGCGTTGTAAGTGTCCATCGGCGGGAAGTGGGTCAGCACCTCGGTGCCGTCGATGCCCTGCCAAAGAAAGGTGTGGTGGAAGGGCTTGTTGAAGCGGTTCCAGCTCAGCTTCTGGGTGAGGAAGCGGGTCGCGCCGCCAAGGCGAATGATCTGGGGAAGCTGGCCGTTATAGCCGAAGACGTCGGGATTCCAAAACTCGCGGCAGGTCTTGCCGAACTCCTTGCGGAAAAAGCTCTGCCCGACGAGGAACTGGCGGATGAGCGATTCGCCGGAGGGAATGTTGCAGTCGGGCTCGACCCAGGTGCCCCCGACCGGAATCCACTGCCCGCTCTCGACCCGCGCTTTGATCCGCGCGTAGAGGTCAGGATTGCGCTGCTTGATGACCTCGTATTGGTAAGCCTGCGAGCACGCGAATTTGTACTCGGGGTAGCTCTCCATATAGGTCGTCTGGGAGCTGAAGGTTCGCTCGCACTTGCGATGGGTCTCGGCCAGCGGCCAGAGCCAGGCAGTGTCGATGTGGGCATGGCCGATCGCCCACTGCTCGTGATGGAATGTGGCGTTGCGCATCTCGTAAAGCGCGGCCAGAATCTCGCGAGCCTTCGGCCAGGTCGATCGGTCCTCGGGATCGTAGAGGTTCGCGAATTCGTTCAGCTCGGCAAGGAGGCGGCCGGCCCAGGCGTAGTCGAGTTCGTACGACTTGCCGCGATGGCCGTCGGCTTCGAGCTCCTGGAGGATGTTGAAGTCCCAGAAGAGATCCCAGGCCTCCGGATCGAAGAGGGCGATATCGCAGCGGTCGAGCACGTAGGGGCTGAGATGGCGGTACTGGCCGTAGTTGCCCTCGTTGCCGAAGAGCTTGTTGCAGGCCATCTCGATCTGGAATTCGATCGTCTCACCTTCGGCTCCCGACCCGTCCCGCAGGACCGCGTCGGGGCGGGTCGAGCCGTCCCAGCTTCGGGGGTTGTGGTTCAGGCCCTGGACCGCGCGTCCGCCGATCCAGAGGGTCGCCTCGCTGTGGCTTTCCCAGAGCAGATCCACCCGTTTGCCCGCCCACTCTTTGGGGACTTCCGCTTTGGCGCGAAACCAGAAGGTCGCCCACTGGGGTCCGAACTGCTCGCCCATGACCGCGTCGCGAAAACCGGTAATTCTCTGGGCCTCGTCGTAGGAGATCCGGTCGACCGGGCCGGCCACCTTTAAGCTCTCCACGGGGATGGTTTGGGGGTAGATGAGGGCGCGCATCCGCTCGCCCAGTTGGCGAACCCGCTCGCGGGTGTAACCGGCGTTCCGTTCCATAGACTATGGGTAAGCATAACCTGTGAGGAGGATTCGGGGGTTGGAGGATTGCGGATTCTCCCGGGCTGCCTAGCCGGGAGTTTGCGAATGCTTCGCAGGGCAAGGAGGCGGTTGCCCGGAGCCAGCACCGTGCCGGCGACTTTTCAGTTGCCACCTGACCGAAGCTCGGGCGGGCGCCGTCCCGGTAGACTCGTCGCTTACATGGACTACCGGCGAACCTACATCAGCGACCAATTCCGGCTCGCCCCCGGTACGGCGGCATCCGCCTACGGCTGGGTGAAGACGCGGAGGGACAGCAAGGGGATCTCGTTCGTCCAGGTGAACGACGGCTCCTGCTTCAAGGACCTGCAGGTCGTGATCAACGAGGGAGCGATCGCCGAGGAGAACCTGAAGCAGCTCACGGTGGGCGCCTGCGTCCGATTCGACGGAAGCATCGTTGAATCGCCAGCCGCGGGGCAGGCGGTCGAGTTGTCGGCCACCCAGGTCGAGGTCTTCGGCCCAGCCGACCCGGCCGCCTATCCGATGCAGAAAAAGGGCGCGTCCTGGGAGTTTCTGCGCGAGATCGCCCATCTGCGCGGACGGGGGAACACGTTCGGGGCGGTCTTCCGGGTTCGCCACGAGACGGCCTGGGCGATCCACAGCTTTTTCGCCAAGCGCGGCTTTAGGTACATCCAGACGCCGGTCATCACCGCCAGCGACTGCGAGGGCGCCGGCGCGATGTTCGCGGTGAGCACGCTCCTCCAGGCCTGCCCGGATCAGTCAGATCGGGCGGATCAGACGGATCGGACTGCTTTTGTTCTGACGAACCGCGATCCCGCGGCCGACTTCTTTGGAAAACCTGCTTACTTGACGGTCAGTGGGCAGCTCGAAGCGGAGGCCCTCGCCCTCGGTCTGACCAACGTCTACACCTTCGGCCCTACCTTCCGCGCGGAGAACAGCAGCACGAGCCGGCACCTCGCCGAATTCTGGATGGTCGAACCGGAAATGGCGTTCTGCGACCTCGAAGGCAACATGAACCTCGCGGAGGAGTTCCTGAAGGAGATCATCGGGCACCTCCTCGACAAGAGCGCGGAGGATCTCGCGTTCTTCAATCAGCGGATCGAGCCGGAACTGCTGAAGACGCTTCAGCACGTGGTCGACAGCGGCTTCGAGCGCATGACCTACACAGAGGCGGTCAAGCTGCTCGAAGCGAGCGGCGAGACGTGGGAGTATCCGGTCTTCTGGGGCGCCGACCTTCAGAGTGAGCACGAAAGATGGCTGACCGAGACGAAGGTCGGCCGCCCGGTAATTCTCATCGACTATCCGAAGGAGATCAAGGCCTTCTACATGAGAGCGAACGACGACGGCAAGACGGTGCGCGCGATGGACGTGCTCGCCCCCCGGATCGGTGAAATCATCGGCGGATCGCAACGCGAGGAGCGCTACGACGTCTTGGAAAGGAAGATTCTGGAATCGGGGCTACCGCTGGAACCGTATTGGTGGTATCTCGATCTGCGGCGCTTCGGCTCCGCGCCCCACGCCGGTTTCGGGCTAGGATTCGAACGGCTTCTCATGTATGTGACGGGAATGAAGAATATCCGCGACGTGATCCCATTCCACCGAACGCCCGGCCACGCGGAGTTCTGATTGGACGAGCCGCCAAACGATTCCATCTCGAAGCCGCGCCCGGGCCTCATCGGCAGACTGCATCTGTTCCAGAAGTTCGACCCCCGGCTGGCGGCCGATCTCAAGACCCAGCGATCAACGATCCTCAAGGGTCTCATTTGCACGGGCATTACGGCGGCTCTCGCCTCCAGCTTCATTGCGCTGCTTTACTATGCGGTCAGCATCCTCACGAAGGATCAGAACGCGGCGGCTCAAAAAACTGGCGTGGATCTCATGGCGGTAGCGCGGGTAAGCGCCGCGATCGTCTTGCTCTATCTGTTCAAGTACTGGTTCACGCGTGGCCAGATCTACTACCTTTCCCGTGCCGCCGCTCGCCTAAGCTCCGATCTCAGGACGCGCCTTTTCGACAAGCTGCAGCGGATGCCGATCTCCTACTTCAGCGATCGTAGAGTCGGCTCCATCCAGAGCATCATGACCAACGATGTCGGAATCTACCAGTCGGCGGTCGGCAGCATTCGAGACTCCATCGACGGACCGGTGAGGGCTCTTGGCGCCTTCGTGATGATGATCGTCCTGCAGCCGGTCCTCGCCGGCATCGCCGTTCTCTTCCTTCCCCCGATGGTCTTCGTGATCCAGCGGAACGCCCGGAAAATGAAGGTGGCCCAGGCTCGAGTCCAGCAGGACCTCGCCGACTTGAACGCGCTAGCTCAGGAAGCCCTCCAGGGCAACCGGGTAGTCAAGGCGTTTGGCGCGGAATCGACGATGGGATCGATCCACGGCGATCTCGTCGAGCGAACCTTCCACAGCCAGATGGTCGCCGCTAGAAGAACGGCGTCTCTCCGCCCGATGGTCGAGCTGATCGGGGCGGTCGCGGTGGCGATCGTCGTTTTCATTTCCGGCGTATTGACCAGCCGTGGCCTGCTGAGCGTTGCCGGCCTCGCCTCGTCCATTTTTGCACTCGACACGATCAACCAGGGGCTCCGCAGCTTGGCTTCCGTCAGTAACACGTACGCTCAGGTCGAGGCAGCGGCGCAACGCATCTATGAAGAGATTCTGGAGCAGCCGGACGAGCACCTGGACGTCAGGGGAGAGGAGAGGATCGCCAGTCCAAGGGGCCGGCTCGAGTTCAAGAACGTCTCCTTCTCCTATCCCGATGGCACGCCCGCGCTCAGGAACGTGTCATTTGTGATCGAGCCCGGGACTTCGCTCGCCCTCGTCGGGGCCAGCGGGGCCGGAAAAAGCACCATCGCCGACCTCGTTCTCCGCTTCTATGATCCCGGCGATGGCGCGATCCTCCTCGATGGCATCGACCTTCGGCGACTGGACGTGGGATGGCTCCGAGCGCAATTCGGAGTCGTTCCCCAACAGACATTCCTCTTCGCCGGAACCATAGAGGAGAACGTGCGCCTCGCCGCACCCACAGCCTGCGACCGGGAGGTTGCGGAAGCATTGGAGGTCGCGCACGCCCAGGAGTTTGTCGCGGAGATGAGCTCGCGCACCTCCGACAAGCTCGGGGAGCGCGGGCTTAAGCTCTCTGGCGGCCAAATGCAGCGCGTCGCGATCGCGCGCGCGCTCGTTCGCAAGCCGACTCTCCTCGTGCTGGATGAGGCCACCTCGGCCTTGGATGCCAAGTCGGAGAAGATCGTCACGGAGGCCCTCCAAGGGGTCATGCGGGGGCGGACGACTCTGTTCATCGCCCATCGGCTCACGACGGCGGCAAGAGCCGACCGAATCCTCCACCTTCGTCAGGGCCAGGTTGTGGAGCAGGGCTCGCACAAGGAGCTCATGGAGGCAAACGGAGAATACGCGGCTCTGTTTCGCGTGTTCAGCAGCGGCCTGATCGAGGAAATCCAGTGAGCGGCGTCCTCGCCTGCGAGGATCTGGCGGTCGGTTATCACGGGCGTCAGGTTCTCCAGGGCGTTTCGTTCGAATTGCAGGCGGGAGAGATCGTCGCTCTGCTCGGCCCGAACGGAGGCGGCAAGAGCACATTGCTCAAGACCCTCTCCGGAATCGTCCCGAAGCTTAGCGGAACGGCGACGGTCATGGGAGACGATGTCGAGGCCCTCAGCGTCCGGGAGATCGCGCGGCGGATCGGTTTCGTGCCTCAGGAGGAGTCGTGGCAATTCGAGTTCTCGGTGGAGGAGGTTGTTTCCATGGGCCGCCTGCCCATTTCCAACGGGTTCTTCGATACCGCGGAGGATCACCGGGCTGCCGGGGACGCCATGAGCCGAGCCGGCTGCCTGGAGCTTCGGGACCGGCCGGTGACGGAGCTCAGCGGCGGCGAGCGCCAGCGAGTGCTCATCGCGCGCGCCTTGGCCCAGGGAACGCCGATTCTGTTCCTGGACGAGCCGACTTCGCATCTGGATCCCCAGCATCAGATCGAGATCGCGTCGCTGCTGCGCGGCATGGCGCGGGATGGCAAGTCGATCCTGGTTGCGGTTCACGATCTGCCGGTCGCGGGAGCGATGGCGGATCGGGGGATTCTGATCTGCGGAGGATCGGCCTCGCCCGCCCGAGACATGGACGAGCTTCTGGAGAGTCAGGCCCTGGAGAAGGCGTATTCGACCGAATTCGAGCGCCTGCGAACGGAGAGCGGCAGGCTCGTGGTTGTGGCCCGAGCCCCGGGGGGCGGGCTTAAGAGCCCCGGGATCTGAGCTTCGGAGCCGAGGCAGGCACGCGAGGCTGGGCCTGCGGAACCTGGTTTAGTAGGCTAGTGGTCGTACCACTGGCTGCTCGTCGTCCCGTTCGGATTGGGCTGTGGCTTGGGCATGACGGGGCCCGTACCCAGCGAAATGGTCGGACTCGTCGGCCTCGGCATCGCTTGATCCGGCCGCGGCAGCTTGGACGGTGACCCGCCCTTGGTGGCTTGCAGGAGGCTATCCGAGCTTGGAGATTGCGTCGGATCGAGAGTCTGCTGCGTTGGATCCGGCTTCGTGAAGCCGCCGATGCCGTGCGACACACCGAAGACAATGACGCCGCCGACAAGCACAACCAGTAGCGAAAACAGGAGGATTGGCGTCTTTCGTTTCTTCATGATCGTTCTTGAATATCGGTTCTATTCTAATACAGCAGGTCTCGTACCAGAGTGAGCGATCTACTTGTTTCCATCGACGCGCGGCTTGCCGCCGGGGAGTCGACGGGCGATAGCTCCTACTGGACGGGGCTGCTGC
>DATJYD010000707.1:0-7963 GCA_035499755.1 Fimbriimonadaceae bacterium | reverse complement strand
CTCCACAAGCCTGCGGTCCGTTTCCTCCGGCTCAACCAACAAAACCCAGAAGTTCTCCACGTCGCCGGTATTCGTATTCCACGTTTGACCTTAAGGGAGGTAGGACACGGAGGTAAATGCGCTGAACTTAGCAGCGTTGGCGAACAGCGCGGCCTGTGCCCCGCGAAAACACTCGCCAGAACATCGAACCCAAGAAACTGCCCCGCGCACGTGCCGGGGGCTTTCAGCCCCGCTTGGGCCTAGCCCGAGGCGTCCGAACCTAGACGGCGGCCGGCTCCGGCGCTTCCGCGACTGGAGCTTCCACTTTGGCCGGCTCGACGATCGCGTTCGGATCGTACACCTCGACGTGAAGCCGCGACTCTACTTCGCGATGCAGATCGAGCTCGACCTCGTGAGTTCCAAGCCGCTTGATGGGCTCGATCAAGGCGACCTGCTTCTTGTCGATATCCAGGTCAAGCTGGGCCTTCACCGCATCGACCACGTCCTGCGAAGTGACGGCGCCGAACAGCTTCGTGCTGTCCTTTCCGACTTTGCCCGGAATGCGCACGGTCTGCCCGTTGATCAGGTCCTTCAGCCCTTCGGCCGAGCTTTTCAATCCGGCGGTGCGTTCGGCCACTCGGGCGTTGCGCTTTTCGAGCGCGCCAATCTGCTTCTTGTCGGCGAGAACGGCGAGCCCGCGCGGAAAGAGATAGTTGCGCGCGAATCCGTCGGCCACGTTCACGACGGTGCCCTCTTTGCCGACTTTGGGCACAGTCTGATTCAGAATCACTTTCATGGGGAAGCCTGGGTGTTAGGGTGTTAGGGTATCAGGGTGTTGGCCTAAATTACCTTTTGACTCCGATCCCGGCCACGAACGAGTCTCGGCTGAAGACCTTCTCGACGCCCAGCCAACCCACAAATCCGTTGCCGAAATCGAATTCCGCCCGGAGATCGAACTGCGGCTTGTTGATGTCGAACAAGTCAGACCGCAGCTTCACTGTAGGCGCGACGCGAAAGTCTACCCCAACCGCCGGCTTGCTGGCGTAAATGCCATACCGGTAGTCGGCCGAACTCCCGATGGGCTCTCCCAACTGAAGGATGACCTTGTTGGTCTCGAACGCGTCGTAAAGGCCCGCGTCGAGAAATCCGCGATCGAGGTCGAACCGGCCGTAGAGGTCCGTACGCCAGTGGGTGGGGTCGGTCTGGCGCAAAAGGTCGAGATGCCCCTCGACGTGGGGGAGCTTGGGCGCGCCCCCGTTCTTGTTGAAAAAGGTGCTGATCTTGTCGAGCGCGGTCTTCGCGTCGTCGGCGATCGAATTGGCCTTGTCGGCAAGCTCGATCGCCTTCTGGCTGAGGGTGACGCCGTTCTTCGAGATCGCCTCCGTGTTCGCCGCGATCCGCGTTCCGCTGTCGGTCATCTTGTCCACGTTCGCCACACTTTGCTTGATGTCGGCCTGCATCTTCGGATCGCTCGCGAACTCGTTGAGATTCGTCATCAAGTCGTTGGCCTTCGCCGCCGTGTCGTTGAGCTGCTTCAGGAGCGCCATCGTCTGATCCTGATACTTCCCGCTCTGGATCAACTGGGTCAGGAGCTGAGTCGCCTTGTGAATATCCGCCATCGCCAGCGAGGCGCTGTGCATCGCGGCCACGATCTCCGGGCGTCCCTGACCGACGACTCCGCTCGTCTTCGCGACCAGCCCTTGGGCCTGAGTCGCGAGATCGCCGAACTTGCCGAGGGTCTTGGAGCTGTTGTCGATCAGGTTCTCCAGCTTCTTTTCGAGCGTCTGGTTCTCCAGCAGGCGCCGGGTCGCTTCGAGAGTCAGGTTCAGTTCCTTCAGGGTCTGCTTCCCCTCCTCGGGCAAGAAGCTCTCGATCGCCGAGGCTTTCACGCCCTGGATCGTGCCGCCGGGAGGAATGTAGCCAAGCTGGGCGACCTTCGGAGGCACGATCGTCATCGGGCTCGAACCGATCCCGATGAGCGATCCGCCCATCCGCGCCTGAGAGCCGTTCGGGATCTTCACCGCGCGATCGATCTCCAAGGTCAGCCGCGCCAGCGACGCCGAGACAAGCTCGACCTTACGGACGGTGCCGATGTGAACGCCCGCCATCGAGATCGAGGTGCCGTTGACGGCGCCGCCCGCGTCGGCGAACTCGGCGTAATAGGTGGCCTCCTGTTGACCGCTGAACAGGGTCTTGCCGAGCACGGCATACGCCCCGTAAAGGAGGAGGACGAACACCACCACCAAAAAGCCGACCTTTGCCGATCCTTGCATGAGTGAACCAACCGGAAGCGAGAATCCCTAAGCGCCCATTCGGTTATACGAACGGGCCGGGCCCTTCGCGTTTCCCAGATTGCAGTTATAGCACTCCCAGTCCGAGCGATTCCTCGAAGCCGCACATGACGTTCATCGCATGGACGACTTGCGCCGCCCCGCACTTCCCTTCCCGATCCGCCATGACCTGGATTCTGAGCAGGCTATCGGGAGCATCCGGGCTCACCTGCAGGCGAAAGACCGCATGCGGCTTGCCCACGACGAGCGCGGCGTCCCATTCCGAAGTCTCGTCGCGGCGCACGAAGAAGGAGCGCGCGAACCGCTCGTCGTAGAGGTCGTCCAGATCGCCCAGCCTCTCCGGAGTCGCGACCACGCACATGACGGTCGCGGCGACCGCTCCCGCGAAGTCGATCTCCTGCGAGGCGACCGTCAGGCCCTCATGCCAGCCGACGCTTTCCAGGTAGGGCGAGACCTCGGCCTCGTCGGCCTCGATGCTGATCATCATCGCCGGGCGCTCGACGATCAGCCCCGCCGAGGCCAGCGGCCCGAGTGCGATCAGAGCCAGCGTTGCCGCTGCGCCCGGCACCGAGAAGACGTCGGCGCAAACCAGCGGATTGTTGTCGGCCAGCTCCACGAGGCCCTTCAGTTCGACCTCCGGCCGCCCAACCCAGACCGACCGCTCCCACCCGTTTTGGTTCCACCGGAGCGCCGCTCCGCCGGTCTGCGCCTTGGCGTCGGCCACTCGCGGGTGCTTGTCGAGCAACCGGCAGACCGCGGGCGAGCCCTCGACGCGAAGACCGGCAGGAGTCGTGTTCACGCTTCCGTTGATACCTGCAAAACGCTACTTGCGGTAGATGTCGAGCGTGGAGGGAATGTGCATTCCTTGAATCGCGATGTTGAGCTTCTCGGTCTCGCGGACAAGGCTGCAGTCGTCAGCCCGAATGTAAGCGGCCCCGGAGCCGGTGACCCCGGCCACCCCCGATCCGTTCATCTTGACCCCAAGCTTGACGACCCGCGTGCCGCCCAGATTCGAAAACCCGATGAACCGATAGGTGACGGACACCTTCTGCTCCTGCGTGCGGCCGGGAAGCATCGCCACTCCGGTGGTCGTCCAGCTTTGGCCGGGGCGGAGAGCCTGCGGGGGCAGTTCGAGATGGGTCTGCAGAGAAGCGCCCGATCCGTCGACGGCTACGCCGAGATCGTTAAGCCGGATCTGGCCCGCCTTCTCATCCAGAATCTGGCCCGCCTTCTCGTCTGCCGGCGAACTCGCCCCGAGCGGCTTGCCGTTGATCAAAATGTCCGACTTGCCCGTCGTGATCCGGATCGTCCCGATGCCGTGGCTCACGCCGAGAACTTTCTCGCTCAGGTGCATGGTCATCGACATCTTCGAACTCATGACGTCGGCTTCGCTCCTGACCGCGTAAGAAGCCGTCCGGCCCGTAAAGTACTTGGCTCGGAATAGATACGCGCCGCCCTTGGCGACGACTTGGCCGTGCGCAACCGCCGCCAAAGCGGCAAGCAGAGCCGAGGCAGCATATTTCGAGACGTAATGCATCCAGCAGATCAGACGCCCGGCGCCCCTCGGAAGTGCCTTCAATGTCCGGCCGAGACGAGCCGCGCGGGATACGCCTGCAAGGCCGCCGCCAGCACCTGCATCGCGGCCGCGAGCTTCTCACGCTCGATGACATACGCGATCCGCACTTCCTGCTTGCCCAATCCAGGGGTCACATAGAAGCCCGAAGCGGGAGCGAGAAGCACGGTCTGCCCCTCGTGCGAGAACTCGCGGATCAGCCATTCGCAGAACCGGTCCGTATCGTCCACCGGCAAGCGCGCGATCGCGTAGAAGGCGCCGTTGATGGTCGGGCAGAGGACCCCCGGCATCTTGGCAAGTTCCGACACGAGCAAGTCGCGTCGCGACATGTACTCCGCGCGCACCCGTTCGAAATAGCTCTGCGGCGTCTTCTCGAAACAATTCGCGGCGCCGATCTGATCCAGCGTCGGGGAAGCCAGTCGGGCTTGTCCGTACTTCAGGGCGGAGGCGATCACCGCCGGATTGCGGCTGACGAGGAACCCAACCCGAGCCCCGCACAGGGAGAACTTCTTGGAGACGCTGTCGAGCATGATCGCGTTCTCTTCGAGGCCCTCGATATTGAGCACCGAGAGGAGATCTTCGCCACCATAGAAGAAGTCGCGGTAGACCTCGTCGACGATGAGGAACAGATCGTTCCTCTTGGCGAGCGCCGCGATCTCGCGGAGTTGGCTGGGCGGGAATACGGTGCCCGTCGGGTTGCTCGGATTGCAGAGGAGGATGCCCTTGGTTCTCGGCGTGATCTTCTCGGCGATCGCGGCCGTCGGGGGAAGCGCGAAGTTCTCTTCGACCTTGGTCGTCAAGGGGACGAGGGTGACGCCCGCCACGACCGCGAAACCGGCGTAGTTCGCGTAGAAGGGTTCGATGACGATGACCTCGTCGCCGGGGTCGAAGCAGGCCAGGAAGGCCATCAAAGTCGCTTCCGATCCGCCCGTCGTGACGAGAAGGTCCTTGGTTCCGACCTGGATGCCGATGCTCTGATAGTGCCGGGCGACCGCCTCGCGGAGCGGCGGGATTCCCGCGCTGTGGCTGTAGGCCAGCGTCTTGATGTGGGTGCTCGACACCGCCTCCCAAAACGCGGGCGGCGACTCGACGTCGGGTTGGCCGATGTTGAGGTAGTGAACGGTCAGACCTTTGCGCTCAGCCTCCACCGCGAAGTCGACGAGTTTGCGGATGGGAGAACTGGGCAGAGCGGTCGCTCGGAGGGAGACGTTTGGCATCCTTCTTTCCGGCCCGGCTGCGGGCTCGGGGTAAGAATACCGTTAGCCCCGCCCGCCACCCGGTCGTGGGTTTCAACGACTGGAACGTTCTGCGTCTTCTGCGGTTAGCACCATGGAGTCAGGTTCTGCGCCTTCAGCGTCTTCTGCGGTTCAATCCGCCGCCCCCCAACTCTGGGGCATCGACCTCGGCGGGACGAAGATCGAGGGCGCCATCATGCCCGCCGACGGTGGCGAGCCGATCTGCCGCATGCGGATCGACACCGAGCAGGAACACGGCTACGAGCACATCCTCGACCGTATCGCCCTCCTCGTCGATTCGATGGCCTCCCAAACCGGCCTCCCCAGGCCAGACCGCATCGGGCTAGGGATGCCCGGCACGATCGAACCCTCCACCAGCCTCGCCAAGAACTGCAACACCACCTGCCTGATCGGCCGCCCCCTCGCCCTCGATCTCTCGGCTCTCCTCGGGATGGAGGTGCTCGCCCAGAACGACGCCAACTGCTTCGCCCTCGCCGAGGCCACCCTCGGCGCGGCGCGCGGCTATCCCGTCGTCTTCGGCGTGATCATGGGGACCGGCGTCGGCGGCGGCATCGTGGTCGACGGGAAGGTGATCGGCGGCCACCACGGGATCGCCGGCGAGTGGGGCCACAACACCCTGATCCCGGACGGCGTGGATTGCTACTGCGGACTCCGAGGCTGCGTCGAGACCGTCATCTCAGGCACCGGCCTCCAGAACTGGTACGCGTCCCAGTCCGGCCGCAAGCTGAAGCTGAAGGAGATCGCCGCCGCCGCCGAACGAGGCGATGACCCGGCCGCCGCAGCCACCATCGACCGCCTCTGCGAATACTTCGGCAAGGCGATCGCCTCCGTGGTCAACATCCTGGATCCCGACGCGGTCGTCCTCGGGGGAGGCGTCGGCAACATCGACGCCCTCTACACCCGCGGCCGCGAGTCGCTCGAGCACTGGATGTTCAACCCAAGATTCGAAGGCGTCCTCCTCAAGCCGCAACTAGGCGACAGCGCCGGAGTCTTCGGCGCCGCCATGCTCGCCCGGTAGCCGAGCTGGTAACTTGGGAGCGCCGGATTTATCCGGCTCCGGAAGACAGCAGCCGCTGGGAGCGCCGGATTTATCCGGCTTCGGAAAACAGCAGCCACTGGGAGCGCCGGATTTATCCGGCTCCGGAAAAGAGCATCACCACCCAACCTGGGGGAGGAGGAGGCCGTTTACCCCGACCCGCCATCCTGAACCCCGAGGCGAGTGGAACGAGCCTCGCAGGCGAAGGACCTCGGATTCCACCCGCCCGCGCTCGGACCCGAGGTTCTTCGTCGCCGCACTCGCGCTTCGTTCCAGAAATGCAACCAGACACGGGGTAGAGGCTCCCGAAACCCGGGGCGCCCCCCATGGAAGGGAGCCCCGCCAGCGCCACCCGCTCTTGTTCCCTCCCCTATAGTCCCTCGATTGGGAGCGGACAAAAGCCCCCCAGTGTGGGCGATTGCCAGACTCGGCCGCTTCGCGGCGAATCCAAGGCGGCGCTTGCGCGCCGCACTCCATGGGCTACTTCAGGATTCCCCGCGTGGCCTTCAGCTCCCGCACGAGCTCCTGCTGGCTTACCGTCTGGGTCAGGTCGCTGCGGGTGCGCTCGATCACCGCGCGCAAGGCGTCGCAGGTTCGGCGCAGGCCGCCGGTCATGGAGTCGGAGAAGTCGAAGGTGATGAGGTCGTCGTAGATCGTCTCCATCTGCCCGAGGATCTTCTCCGCCTTGCCGAGGTCGCCGTGGCGCATCTCGTCCAGGCAGTACCGCCGCACCTCGCTCGCCGCCTCCCCCATCCCGTTCAGGTAGGCCATGATCCCGACATTCAGGTCCGCCGCCGAGGGATAAGCCCGGCCGTGGACGATCGCAAGCACCGCCGCCGCCTCGACCATCTCCTTCTCCGCGTCGTGCAGATAGCCCGCGTAATACAAAGCCCCGAACGGCTCCAAAGCGGTTTGCGCCTCCCGGGCGATCGACTTCGCCTGGTCGAGCAGCTTCGCCGCTTCTTCGAACTGATGGCGGTGCACATGCCGGATGCACTTCGCCGAGGTCTGGATCAGCAGCCGGCATTTCGCCAAGCCCGCCTCCCGCGCCTCGTGCATGGCCTGAGCCTGATCCCTCAGCCCGGCGACGATCTCTTCCCAGTTCTCGCTCATAGCAGTCCCTTGCGCACGAAGCTTACCGATCCCGGGTCGCCGATGATGATATGGTCCACCACGGGGATGTCGAGCATCTTCCCCACCTCGACCAGCTTCTTCGTGACTTCGAGGTCTTCCGGGCTGGGAGCCGGATCTCCGCTCGGGTGATTGTGGGCGACGATGATGCTCGACGCGCCCTCCCGAATCGCGATCCGGAACACCTCGCGCGGCCCCACCAAGCTGTTGCTCAAGGTCCCGATGTGAATCGTCTCCCGGCGGAACATCCGGTTCTTGGCATCCAGCAAAAGGATGACGAAGTGCTCGCGCTTCTCGTGCCTGAGGTGCTCGAGCTCGGCATAGGTGTCCTCCGGCACATCGATCTCAGGGTGCACCCCCTTCCCCGCCGCTCCCGCCCGACGTCCCAGTTCGATGGCGGCGAGCACGCGCAAGGCTTCGAAGTCGTCGAGGCCCTGTGAGCACAGCTCGGCGAAGCTGATGTCGGCGAGCTTGGCGATGCCGCCAAGGCGAGTGTGCATGTCCTTGGCCGCGCCCTCGGCTCCGGACGCGTCATTGGGCCGGCGCGATAAGGCGATGGCGATCAGGTCGGTCGGGGACGCGCTCCGAATTCCCATCGCCTGGACTCGGTCGACGAGGCTGTCACGGCTGGTTGACACGGCGCGAGTTTATTCGAGTTTGGTCTTCCGACTTGGAATCTGGAGACGCCGACGAGGAC
>DATJYD010000706.1:0-2587 GCA_035499755.1 Fimbriimonadaceae bacterium | reverse complement strand
TAGCTTCCGTCTTCCCCGCCAATGATCGCGTTCGTGCCGTCGATGGCCAGAAAGCCCAGCCTCAGCGAATCATCCGAGTTATACGAGTCAAGGCCGAAGTCAGAAGCCGAGGCTCCATTCGGGTTTGTCAGGAAGACCCAGACGGTGGTGGTTACGATCGGATTCGCGGCGACGTTGAAGGAACTGAGGTCGACCCAAGCCCAGGTGTCGGATATCGTCGACGTATCGAGCATCACGGACTGGGTCCCGGAATGAGCGACCGCCGTCGTCACGGTGAAGTCAGCAGGCGGGGTTCCGGTTGACTGCCAGCCGTTTTGACCGGCGAGCGTCCCCACCGTGTAGGCCGGAGATTCGAAGCCCGTCGAGTATGTCTGGGCGCGAGCGATTCCAAGGCAGAGCGTCAAAGCAAACGGCCAACAACTTCTCACGGCATTCCCTCCTCTGGGGGCGGCAAATCCCGCCCGACCCATTCATGATAACTCGTGCCACGACAAAAACGGGCGAACTATTCACGGGAGCAGATTTTCATTAGATTTGCAGTAGTTTGCCAGGTTTTCTGGCGCACCATAGTAGGGGATGGACGCAGCGAAATCGGGAACGAGGCCCTATCGGCTGGGCGCTTTCGTAGACGGGGTCGGCTGGGTCGAGCACGAATACGGCCGGGTCTGGGAACGCCAGCCCGATCGGCTGGCGGTTGCGCCCGACGTCGGGCACGTAAGCCTGATCTTGGCTCTGACCGATCAACTGGCGGAGCCCTTCGACATCCGTTACGAGCTGCTGGTTCCCCGCGATGAATGCGAGGAAGAGGGAGCTTTTGTGCTCCGGGAACCTCTGAACCGCACGGATCTCCATGAGTTCATGCGGCGTTACCGGGCCCTGTTCGAGGAGGACGGGAGACATCATCTGTACGTCTCCTCGCGGGAAGGCGAGATCATTTACGACCAGCACAACGTGCTCTACATGGCGGGTCCCCTCGATCGCTTCGAAGCAGTGTTGAGGGATGCTGGGCTACGCGAGGGCCGCCTTCAGTTTCCTTCCCCTCACTCGCATCACTATCACCAAGAGCTAGACGCGATGCTCGATGAGATGCTCGAAGCGTACGATTGGCGGCCGGGAGCTCTTTCCACCTAGCTCGAGCTCTCGCGACCGGAGATGAAACGGCGTTCGGCGTTCGGCGTTCGGGATTGGGGTTTGGCCTTGGGTTTCATATCGACTGAACCGGCTTGAGCATGCTCTCTTGAAGCCCGCAACGATTCCGGCGGATATAAGCCATGATCGATAGGTGCGCGTTCGCGGCATCACATTCGACTTTGACGGCACGCTAGCCGACACTCTGCCGGTCTGCTATTCCGCTTTCCGTCGCGTGTTCCGGACCCACTTGGGCCGCGAATACTCCGATGCGGAGATCCACGAGATGTTTGGGCCGTGCGAGAAAGGCGTGATCCAGGCGGTCTTGGCTGAATGGGAACCGGCATTCGAGATGTTTCTACGCGAATACGAGAGAGCCCACGGCGTCTGCGTCGAACCCTTTCCGGGCATCGTCGAGATGCTCGACGACCTGGAGCGTCGCCACGTGCCGGTTGCGATCGTCACCGGGAAGGGGCCGGAGAGCGCGGCGATCTCGTTGCGCCTGATCGGACTGGCAGACCGGTTCGAGATCGTCGAGGCGGGGTCGCCGTCAGGACCGGTGAAGCCGGAGGCCATCCGTAGGATCCTCGGGCTCTGGGGATTCGAGCCGAGCGAGGTCGCCCACGTCGGCGATTCCGCGAGCGATATCCGCTCGGCTCGGGAATGCGGAACGATCGCGATCGCGGCAGCTTGGGCGCCCCGGACGCCGAGGCCCGTCTTGGCCGCAGCCGGACCGGACGAGATCTTCGATTCCGTTGCCGATTTTCGGGACTGGGTTTTGCGCAGTCCGATCCAAGACTGACCGCGCCTCCTCTCGAGCCCGTTGCGCGGAGTCAGGTCCGGGGATAACGGGGCAAGCCATTCCGGCCCCGCATCGACCGAACACGCGGTAAGCGCAGTCAAAGAAACGAGACGCACCGATGGAGACACGCAAGGGATATCTGACCATCTGCTCCGACGACGGCTTGGAGGTGTACGGCGAGTTCATCGACGGACTCTGGGAGCAGGAGAACACGGCCGGCGGACCGAACCACATCATCTCCGCGACGCCCAGCGATGGGACGCTCGAGACATTCCGCAGGCTGGAAGTCGATGGAGTCGACCACGTGACCTATTCATTCGAGTCGCACGGCTACCACTATGGGGGTCACGCGCGCTTACTGGCCTTAGAACCGGAAGGCGCTCCCCCGCTCGTGCGGATCGAGACGGGTGAAGCGCCTCAGCGCGCGTAGGGGGCCAATCGGCGAGGCGACTTTTAGCGGCCCTGCTTCGGATGAGACTTGAAGAAGTCCCAGATCTGATCCGTGGCCTTGACCTTGGACGGGCTGCGCGGCCCTCCCGGCCAGGCATGCGTGCCGTCCGGAATCGTCACGAACTCGACCTCGGTTGCGAGCTTGCCGCCGGAGTAGTCTTCGATGAGTTCGTCATCGGAGGTGCTCTCCTTCGGCGGGCCGCAGCC
>DATJYD010000705.1:0-3099 GCA_035499755.1 Fimbriimonadaceae bacterium | reverse complement strand
TCGCACCCGCGTCGAGAAGAGCATCCGCGACCTTGCCGCCTCTCAGGACGCTCGAACAAAGCCACGCAAGGACCGGCTGCCCGGTGCTCGTCGGTTTGTTCAGATCCATTCCGGCGACGAGGGCTTTGACCTTGGGGGCATCGCCCGCCCAAATCGCGTCCCATACGGCTCGCTCCTTCGGAGTCAGCTTCGTAGTCCAGGATTGGCCAAGCGCACCCGGGCTTAACGACAGCACCAAAACACTGACGATAAACAAGCGGGCGACCATTTCCAGGAATTCAGACGCGCATCGTGCGGCGAGCGATACCCGCAAACGGACGGTCAGTCCTCGTGCTCTTCCTTCCCCGGCTCCAAAGCTTCCATCCCATCCTCAGTGGCCATCATCATCGTCGGGACTGCGCCTCGATCGGAAAGGGAGGGCTGGGGATCGAAGGCGCTGCAGGACGTACCGAACCGCGGCAATGCGAACGGCATGTGCGTGTTGCCTCGCGCGAGAATGTGGGCCCGGTTGCCTCCGCCCCAAGTCGTGAAGCTGCGCGCGTTGCAGTAGTGATTGACAAAGGACCGCCGGAACCGGTCGGACGTCTTGTTCGAGAGCGACCGATGGAAGACATGGCCGCCGAAGAAAGCCACGTCCCCCGGCTCCAGGATCACCGGAACCTCCTCGTACGGCTTGGCGAAAGGCCTAAGCTCATTGAGAGGATCGGCATCGTCGTTGGAGTGGCCGCCGACCCCGGAAACCGTCGTGATGTCGCCAAGGCCCCAATCTCCATAGCCGTAGCCGTTTGTCGGCGGATAGATCGGCTCGACCTGGCTTCCCTTCGTCATCCATAGGCCGCCGTTCTCGATATCTGCCGGGTCCAGGGCGATCCAGGCTCCCAGCAACGTATCGGGAAATGTCGGAATGTAGTAGGTGTCCTGATGAAAACCCTGCCCGTTGGCGCCGGGCGCCTTGATGAACATCATCGTCTGGAGCGCGAGAACGTCGGGACCGATGAGTGCCTCGACGACATCAAGCACACGGGGATGAAGCAGAAACCGCTCCCAAATCGGAAGCTTCTCGTGGAGCATGTGGATGCGGAGCAGCCGGGCCTCGAGCTCTTTCTGGGTCGCGTCCCGCGGCGGCGGCTGAAGCCCTTCGACCTCGATCTTCCCGTACATCAGCTCTTCCGTGTGATCGAGGAGTTCGCGAACGTCTTGACCTGGAACCAGGCCCCGCACAATCAGGAAGCCATCACGCCGGAAGCTGCGGTATTCCGACACCGCGACTTTGTAGGGTTCGTAAAGGCGACTGCCGGAGTCCATCTCAACATTGTATCGGAGCAATCTGCTTTACGCCGGTTCGGATCTCATCGCGCGCTATCGCGACGGCCCCTTGCGACGCTCGCGTAATCCGGGCACCGTTGTGGAGGCTTGCCGGTGGCTGGAAACGACGGAACTCCTGGGATCAAGGCGAAGGGCTTTCCTCCCTTGCGCAAAAGGTACAGAATGGAAAGGATGAGCTTCAAGATAAAGCTGGGAATCGTCGTAGCGCTGGCTGTGGTCGCCGGTTGCGGAGGGCCGGCCGGAGGATCGAACCCAAGCGGAGCGACTGCCGCCAATGTGAAGTCTGCCCCGACCGGCGAAGGCAAGCTGAGCGGAAAGCTGACCGTTCTTGCCTTCAAGGGGGGCTACGACATCGATTTCTACCAAGCCGCCGGAGCCGAATTCCAGGCCAAGAACCCAGGCCTGCAGGTCTCCGTCAGCGGCTCACCGGACGTCGCCGACCAAGTCCGCACCGCCATGCTCGCGGGGAACCCCCCCGATCTCATGTATCCGAGCTGGAAGTACGACCACTGGGACGCCGCCGAAGAGGGCCAGCTCATGGATCTCGACTCCGCGCTCGATTCGCCGGCGTATGCCGGAAAGGGAACGTGGCGCGACACCTTCGAGCCAAGCATCCTCAAGCTTGGCCAGAAGGATGGAAAGCAGTTCGTTCTGCCCTATTTCTTCAGCGTCTGGGGCTGGTGGTACGATCCCGGCGTCTTCGCCGCCAACGGCTGGACTCCGCCTAAGAGCTTCCCGGAGCTCGAAGCCCTTTGCGAGAAGATCAAGGCCAAAGGCATCGCTCCGATCACGTTCCAAGGCAAGTACCCCTACTACATGATCCAGGGCATGCTCCTGCCTTGGGCCCAAGACCTCGGCGGAATCAAGGTCATCAACGATCTTCAGAACCTCGTCCCCGGCGCCTGGGAGAATCCGGCGGTGCTGCAGGCCGCCCAGATGATTAAGGATCTCCGGGACAAGGGCGATTTCGAGAAGGGGGCTGTCGGGCTCTCCCACACCGAATCCCAAACCGAATTCCTGAACGGCCACGCGGCCATGATCCCCTGTGGGACGTGGCTCGATTCGGAAATGAAGAAGATCATGCCGCCCAACGCGAAGATGGAGTTCCTGATGCCGCCTCTGCCTCAAAACGTGCAGGGAGATCCGACGGCGCTTTGCATCGAGATCGAGCCCTGGATGGTTCCTGCCGCGGCCCCGAATCCCAATGCGGCCATCGCCTTCTTCAAGTACATGACTTCTCTCCCGAAGGCCCAGCAGTTCGTCCAGCAGAAGGCGACGCTCATGTCGATTGAGGGAGCCAACGACGTCACCTTGCCCGACACCCTCGTCCAGCCATCGAAGCTGTTCAAGCAAAGCAAGACGGTCTACTCCTACTTGGCGCGACAATGGTATACGGCCATGGAGACGGAGATCGAAGGCGCCCT
Organism: Fimbriimonadaceae bacterium; assembly: GCA_035499755.1. Taxonomy (GTDB): domain Bacteria; phylum Armatimonadota; class Fimbriimonadia; order Fimbriimonadales; family Fimbriimonadaceae; genus JAEVZK01. Next base: position 349 of record DATJYD010000705.1, on the reverse strand, counting down.
GACTTCCCTGCTGAACGGCGAGATCACGCCAAAGCAATTCTGCGACAGAGCGGAAGCGGCGGCGGAGAAGACGAGGCAGGACAGCTCGATCACCAAATTCAAGCTGTGAGGCATAAGGAAAGAGGGTCCGGCTCGCCTTATCATTCCCGCTTCCGGGCCCAACACCGTCGGCGGATTGATCTGGGCCTCGCCCTCTTTTCGCAGGTTCCTCTCCTCACCTGCCAGCATTAGTTTGGTTATCACCCATGGGTGTGGCAAGACGCTATTTCGTATGTCAAGCAAAAGCACGACATAAGAAAGGCTTACAGCCTTTTGAGTAGGTCGGGAAGTTAACTGACTCGATAGCTGG
>DATJYD010000704.1:0-3327 GCA_035499755.1 Fimbriimonadaceae bacterium | reverse complement strand
GGCGGGCTCCGCGCCCAGTGCTTTCGCGTTGCAAGGCGACGGCCTTTGGATCGGTTCCGAGCAGGGCCTTCTCTTCCTCGATCCCGCGAAGCCGGACCCGGAGACGGGATTCGGGGGTTTCGTCCGCGTGCCGTTCGGCGTTCCGGCGCCAACCGATCCCGCTTCGAGACGTCTCGCCGACGCCATCTTCGCCTGGCGATTCGCCTCGGCGGATAAGGCAGGCAAGGATGGCGGCGCGATGGTCGCCAGCGTATTCAGCGCCTTCGGTCTCAAGCTGCCGGAGGCGGCTGCCGAACTGAAACGGACCGGCGAGCCAGTGACCGGGGAAATACAATTCGGAGACGTGATCCTGACGGACAAGTCGGCGGCGATCTATCTCGGAAATGGAACCACGGTTGCGGTCAAAGGCAATCGGGTGGAGAACGGCGACATTTGGGCCTATCCGAACGCGGTCGTTCGGCGCTTCGTGCCGAGTTCATGAGTCGGCCTGAGGATTGAGGATCGCGCGGGCAGGGGGCCGGAGGCGACTAGCTTCTTTCCGGCCGCGTCGACCATAAGGTTTAGACCTTCGAGCGTACGGGCGCCGAGCAGCAGCAGGTCGCCACCCTCCGCGAATACGATTTCATCGACGTGAACCGGTCTCCTATGCGGATGGTTGCGAATCCCACGCTACGCGTGACGGTCTGGCCGTTCGCCATCAAAAAGGCGAAGTCCTTCTTTTCGAGTTCGATTCCGATCGCCAGCACTTCCTCTTTAGGCGCCTACGTGTAGTCGCTACCCGTGTCGACCCGCATCTTGGGAATCGAAACGCGGCGAGTGCGGTCCGTGATGTTCGTTATTTCGCAAGAGGTAGAAAACGTGCCGATTTTCGATGAACACTAAGATGATGGCGGAGGCCCGGAGGTCTCCGTCTCTTTACCATGATTGCCGTCCTCGCAGCGACGCTCGCGCTGAAGCCAAGCCTGACGATCATTCCAGGCTGCACGGGCGTCCGAGGCTTGTCCGGAGATGGTTCGACACTGCTCGTCGAGACCTGGCCGGATGGCGCACCGGCAGTATGGTCACAGGGTCGGCTACAACGAATCGCCCCACTCAGGGGATACGCGGTCGCGGATGCCGGGGCTCTCTCGGATGACGGCAAGGTCGCCGGCGGATATTGCGCGAACGGTCCCCGTGCCGCGGCCGATTCAGTTGCCTTCACTTGGACCGCGCCGGGAGGAACGCGGCGACTGGAGCCGTTGGCGTCGGGATGGTCGTCACTGCGAGAAGTGACCGCGATCTCTCGGGACGGCTCGATCGTAGTTGGGGAAGGCAGCCCCGGAGCCGGCCGACTCGAGGCATTTCGCTGGACGCGGGCGGGAGGAGCGCAACATCTGGGATTCGTCGATTCGCGATTCTCCTATTCGGGCGCGACCTGCGTTTCCGCAGATGGCTCGACTATAGGGGGCTGGAGCGCGGTGGGACGTTTGATGCCAACCCAGATGGGAGGCTCTTGGATGATGCGGAAAGCAGTCGCGTGGGATTCGGCGGGCCACATGCGGGTCCTTTCGACTGCGGACTCCGGTCGCGACGAAGTTCGAGACATCTCTTCGGACGGTCGTCTCGCCCTCGTTGCCGATAAGACACGCGATTTCCTCTGGCCGACCCTGGAGCCCCTCGTCGACCGGCGCAACACGCAAGAATTCACGGGCTGGCGGATTCTGTCGCCTGCTCCGGTCGTCAACGGCGTCGCCGATCCGGGGCTAGGCTCTCTTTGGAGCCCGAAGTCCGGGCTCGTAACCTCGCTGCAGGTGATGAACTACCTGCGAGGACTCCACCTGGGCTCACTCGGACAAGATCCCAGCATCGACGGCTACTCCAGAGACCTCTCGGTGGTTGTTGGCCGGTCGATGGGGCCCGTCTGGGTGATCACGCTGCCGAAGGGCACCCTTCAACGCAAGTTCGGCATCGGCTGATTGAGATGGGTAACGCCAGGCGACGGGTCCCTCAACCCTAGTCTAAATCAATAGTGCCAGTCGACGTTGTGGGCCTGCTTCGCGTGCTTTTCGATATAGTCCCGGCGCGGCTCGACCTTGTCGCCCATCAGCCGTGAGAACATCGCTTCGACCTCCGCCCCGAAGGCGGGATCGAGCTTGACTTGCAGGAGCTTGCGGCCGTCTGGCGACATCGTCGTTTCCTCGAGGTCTTCCGCGTTCATTTCGCCAAGGCCTTTGAATCGCGTCACCTGAGGGTTCTTGCGCTTGACGTTCTTGATGATGTCGTCCCGTTCCTTCTCCGACATCGCGTAGTGGCGCTCATTGTTGCCGACCTTCACGACGAAGAGCGGCGGTTGAGCCAGATACACGTGGCCGGCCGCGATCAGCGGCTTCATGTAGCGATAGAAGAAGGTCAGCAGGAGTGTTCGGATGTGCTCGCCGTCGACGTCGGCATCGGTCATGATGATGATCTTCGCGTAGCGGAGCTTGGTGATGTCGAATTCGATCTCCCGCTCCTTTTCCTTCTTCTTGCTCTTCTCGGTCGTGGCGAGCGTGTAGGCCTTGCCGTTTCCATTGCCATTGCCGTTGCCGCTCGACAGATCGAGCGCCGGCTGCTCGTCGTCGTCTTCGTTCCCTTCGCCGCGGCCGAGGGTCAGGTCGATCCCCACGCCAAGGGCGGAGATCAGGGCTTGAATCTCCGCGTTGTCGAGAGCCTTGTCGATGCGTGCCCGTTCGACGTTCAGGATCTTGCCCCGCAGAGGAAGCACGGCCTGCGTAATCCGATCTCGAGCCTGTTTGGCGGATCCGCCCGCGGAGTCGCCCTCCACGAGGAAGATCTCACATTTCGAGGCATCTTTGCTGACGCAATCGCTTAGCTTGCCGGGAAGGCCGAAGCTGTCCATCGCGTTCCCACGCCGGATGCTTTCGGCGGCTTTCCTCGCCGCCTCGCGAGCGCGCTGGGCGGTCACGGCCTTGTCCATGATCCGCTTCGCCATCTGCGGATTTTCTTCGAAGAAGGTCATAAGGCCGTCGCCGACGAGCGAATTCGTCAGTCCCTGGACTTCGGGGGTCACGAGTTTGACCTTGTCCTGGGAGTTGTAGCTTGGGTTTTCGAGCCTGAGCGAGATGACGGCGGTCAGCCCCTCGCTGACGTCGTCCGACGTGAAGTTGTTATCCTTCTCCTTCAGAAAGCCCATCTTCCGCGCGTAAGCGTTGATCGCCCGGGTCATCGCCGCGTTGAATCCCGAGACGTGGGTGCCTCCATCGGGGTTGTAGATGTTGTTGGAGAACGCGAGCAAGGTCGTCGTATAGGCGTCCGTGTACTGGATCGCCACTTCGACCTCGGTCGTAT
>DATJYD010000703.1:0-2271 GCA_035499755.1 Fimbriimonadaceae bacterium | reverse complement strand
TGTCGCGGCAAAGGCCGGCCACTGGCTGCGAAGGCGGTTATCAAACGTGGCGATCACGGGCTCTGGCGCGTCAGGGCTTAGCCTCTCTCTCGTCAACGGCGATGTCAACGGAGACAATTCGGTCTCGCTCGCCGACTTCGGGCAGCTCAAGCTCGCTTACGGCAGCAACGCTTCGAGTTCGAACTGGAATCCGAATGCGGACCTCGACGGCAACGGCAGCGTCGGGCTTTCCGATTTCGGCATATTGAAGCTCCACTACGGAGCAGCGGGAGACCAATAGAGTCAGATCGTGTCTTCGGGAGCAAGGGGGCACGGATGCTCCGGGTCCCCTCGCTCCAACTGAATCGTGGAATGCTGGATCCGGAAGCGGTCGTGGAGGTCCCGGCTCACCTTCGCGAGGAAGGCATCATCCGCGGAATTCAGTCGACCAAGGAATCTCTATGGGTGAAGTTCAAATGACGCCATCGGAGGTTCGCAACACCGTCCACGCGGAGCGAATCTGACAGGACGGAGACGGCTACAATAGCCTGTGAATTCGATCGGCTCCAGGTTCGCCCAGCTTAAGGCTAAAGGAGAGAAGGCTCTCCTTCTGTTCGTCACCGCCGGCGATCCGAGCCTAGAAGACCTTCCGGCGATTCTCGATGCCCTGGAAGAGGGCGGCGCGGATCTGATCGAGATCGGCATCCCCTTCAGCGATCCGATTGCGGACGGGCCGACGATCCAGGCATCGACGCAGCGCGCGCTCGAACAAGGGGTAACTCCGGCCGCGGTTCTCGATACGTTGGCCGCCCGCGAACCCGCGGTCCCAGTCGTGGCGATGGGATACTACAACACGGTTCTTCGGCAGGGACTCCCCGAGGCCGCCCGAGCGTTTGCGGAGGCTCATGTCTCCGGCACGATCCTCTCCGACTTGACGCCTGAGGAATCCGAGAGCTGGCGTTGCGCGAGCGGCCTAGCCGGTCTCGATACGATCTTTCTGGCCGCCCCCACCTCGACCGATGCCCGGCTGGATGAAGTCTGCCGGTGCTCGTCGGGCTTCGTCTACGCGGTTTCGCGGACCGGGGTGACCAGCGCCCAGGTTTCAGTCCCGCCGGAAGCGCGAGACCTGGTCAAACGAATCAAGTCCCGCACCAAGTTGCCGGTCTGCGTCGGATTCGGGATTTCGAAGCCGGAACACGTGGCGATGGTGTGCGAGGTCGCGGATGGCGCGGTCATCGGCAGTTGGCTCGTTGATCTGCTTGCCCGAACCTGGGATGGAGGACGCGGACGAGAAGGGATCGTGCGCCTCATAACGGAACTCAAAGCCGCGACCCGGCTCGGGTGATGCCGAAGGCTCAACCATCCCAACGCGGCTCCGCTCTCCAGAAACCACCCCCTAGGCCGCGAGCTGGGGCGCAACGACTTCCGATTCCGGCCGCACAAAGCCGAAGTGCAGGAGGGTAAAGGCGTTGGCGTCCATCTCGGCGACGGTCAGCCTCTGGCCCTTGACATACTCAGCCGTTCGCAGATGCACCTCGATCAAGACGATATAGTAGGCGGCACCCATATTCTTATCCATCGGGCATGGACGTAAACTGCCGCATAGTGTTGCGGAAAACTCCGCATGAATTCGGACTGGTAGGGATACGGTCCTTGGTCAATCCGATCCGCCTTACACGTCCTACACAATTGGCGAGATCGAGAGGCTATGCCCGACGAACAGGTAGACTCTTGCCTCGTTAAGAGCGGCCAAGTGCGCGTTGCACGGAAGCGCTGAAGTTCAGGAGGTTCGGCTTAACCGATGAAGTTACTTCTTGGCGCGACGCGCCGGCTCGTGGGGCGGGCGTCGCCCCGCGCTCTGCTGGTCGCCGTCGCCCTACTACTTGGTCTCTTTCTCCCAACTGGCGCGTTCGCCGACGAGGCCAGCGTTCGGCTCGACTTCGGCAACGGCGGCACATGGTATCTCGCGGTCTCACTCGCCTTCGGCGTCGTCGCGATCATCTTCGCGGCCGTTATTTCGCAGTCGGTGCTCCAAAAATCGCCCGGCAGCGAGAAGATGCAGCGGATCGGCCAAGCGATCAAGGAAGGCGCGCTCGCCTATCTACGGCGCCAGGTCCTCACCATGGTCTGGTTCGTGCTCGCGATCGCGATCGGCCTCTTTGTCCTCTACCACAACGTTTGGGTGTCGGTCGCCTTCGTCGGCGGCGTCACCGCATCCTACATTGCCGGCTATAGCGGCATGCTGATGGCGGTGAACGGCAACATGCGCACCGCAAACGCCGCACTCACGAG
>DATJYD010000702.1:0-3016 GCA_035499755.1 Fimbriimonadaceae bacterium | reverse complement strand
CATTCGGCAAGCCGATGTAGGTGATATCGGCCACCCACCCCTGGCCGGGAGCTTCGATCTTTACCTCCTTGAGCAGGTTCGGGTAGTTGCCGCGGCCCTTGCCATCGCTCGTCTTGGGAGTCGGCCGCTTGCGCTTCGCCTGGAGGCCGGCTTCCCTCGTCGCCCGCGTCACCGACTTGTAGCCGCAAGCCACACCCTGATTTGCGAGTTCGAGCCTCACGCGGCGATACCCGTAGCCCGGATGCATCGACAGGACGCTTGCGATCTCGGTCTTGAGATCCCGGTAGAACTGGGCCCGCTCGGGACGCTCGGACGGCTTGCGGTAGACGAGCGAGCGAGGAACGCCCAGGAGTTGACACATTCGCATCACGGGCAGGAGCGGATATCTCGGACGCAATTCCCGGATCATGGCTGCCTTTTCACCGGGATTCCGAGCTTTCCCAAAGCCTCCCGGAGGAACTCGTTCTCCAAGTGGGCTCTGCCAAGCGAGGCCTCTAGCTCCTTGATCCGCCGATCCGGATCGATCGGGCCGCCCTCGCTGAAGGCGCTCTGACCCTTGGCCTCGAACTGAGCCAGCCAGCGGTCCAAGAGGCTGTGTGACAACGAGTGCTCGCGGCACGCCCCAGTCTTCGATATCTGCCCCAGCTTAACCTTCTGGCAAAGCTCCAACTTAAACTCGCGGGTGAAAGTCCTCTTCACAACAGACACGATTTTCCATCCTCCCATCTCTCAAAAGGATGTGTGTCCAACATTGTGGTGGCAGTCCAGTGGGCGGTACAGGACTTGAACCTGTGACCCCTACAGTGTCATTGTAGTGCTCTACCAGGCTGAGCTAACCGCCCTTGGGGCCGTAAGTATCCCCGGAAAGCGGGCCGGGTGTCAACGGCGGGGTCGTCGGAGCGGGCCTGCGCCCTTATTCCGCGTTCGTCCGCCCTTCGCCGCCGGCTTGGCGAGAATTGCGCCGCAATCGACAGATTCTCTTGTGGCGATTAACCATGACAATTCCGTCATGCCGGATTTACCGCAAGAAGTGATGCCTTTGGGGTTTTGGCCGGGCCGACCATACTACTGTGCGTCCAGCATCAGGAACCTGGACATCACAAAAGGCTGCGCGTGCATCCGGACACATGCCAATCAGAGTCCGGTATTGCACATGGTCGCAGAAGATCAGACTACGAAATAGAATCGGAAGTGAGGGTATATAGGCTATGACGACTAAGGCATCGACGAAAGGCAGCCGGGTGCAACCGGGCTCGCGAAGCGCAGACTTGACCGCCGGACAGGGCGACCAAGGACACGAAGAGAATCTGGTGATTCAAGAGGTCCAGGAGCTTTGCTCTCGGATCCGACTCGGCGACCTTACCGCACGCGCCGACGTCGACAACTACGAAGGCGCGGCCCGGCAGATCGTCGACGGCATCAATGCGATGCTCGACGCCGTCGTGAATCCCCTCAACGTCACGTCCGACTACGTGCGCCGCATCTCCAGCGGAGACTTGCCGCCGAAGATCACGGAGACCTACTACGGCGAATTCAACGCAATCAAAGAGAACCTGAACACCTGCATCGATACCCTTACCGGGCTGGTCGACGAGATGGGTCACATGAGCCAGGAGCATAACCTGGGCGACATCGACGTGATGATCCCTGCCGACAAGTTCCAGGGCGCATATCGCACCATGGCAAAGGGCATCAACGAGATGGTGTCGGGCCACATCGCGGTGAAGAAGAAAGCGATGGCTTGCATCGCGGAGTTCAGCAAGGGCAACTTCGAGGCTCCGCTGGACAGATTCCCAGGCAAGAAGGCTTTCATCAACGACAACATCGAGTTGCTCCGGACGAACCTGAAGGCTCTGATCGTCGACGCGAACATCCTGTCCGAGGCTGCCGTGGCCGGCAAACTCGCTACTCGGGCCGATGCGAGCAAGCACGAGGGAGACTTCGCGAGGATCGTCAAGGGCGTTAACGACACACTCGACGCCGTGATCGGGCCGTTGAACGTCTCGGCCGACTACGTCGACAGGATCTCCAAGGGAGACATCCCTCCGAAGATCACCGACAACTACAACGGCGATTTCAACACGATCAAGAACAACCTGAATCAATGCATCGACGCCTTGAGCGGACTCGTCGACGAGATGGCTCATATGAGCGATCAGCACAATCTGGGCGACATCGACGTCGAGATCCCCGCTGAGAGATTCCACGGCGCCTACCGCACGATGGCCAAAGGCACCAACGAGATGGTTGCCGGACACATCTCGGTCAAGAAGAAAGCGATGGCATGCATCGCCGAATTCAGCCGGGGCAACTTCGAAGCTCCCCTGGAGAAGTTCCCGGGCAAGAAGGCGTTCATCAACGAGAACATCGAGCTCTTGAGAACGAATCTGAAGGCCCTGATCGCCGACGCGAACATGCTTTCCGAGGCGGCGGTCGCCGGAAAACTAGGCACCCGAGCCGATGCGACAAAGCATCACGGGGATTTCGGACGAATCGTCAAGGGCGTCAACGACACCCTCGATGCAGTCATCGGACCCCTCAACGTCGCCGCCGACTATGTCGCCCAGATCGGCGAAGGACACATTCCACCGAAGATCACCGACAGCTACAACGGCGACTTCAACGCGATTAAGAACAACCTCAATGCCACTCTCGACGGCATCGCCGAGACGACCGCGGCCGCGCAGCGCATCGCGGATGGCGATCTCACCGTCGAGGTCAAGGTCCGGTCGGAGCGCGACGTTCTCAGCAAGAGCATCACGGCGATGGTCGTCAACCTTACCCGCTTCGCGGCCGAAGTCCAGAGCGTCGCGGATCAGGTCGCGGCGGGCAGCAACGAAGTCAATACCTCCGCGCAGAGCTTGGCCCAAGGCGCCACGGAGCAGGCCTCCAGCATCGAAGAGGTTTCGAGCTCGATGGAAGAGATGAGCAGCATGGTCAAGCAGAACGCCGAAAACGCTCAGCAGACCACCGCGATCGCTCTCAAGGCCGCGACCGACGCCCAGGAAGGCGGACG
>DATJYD010000701.1:0-2494 GCA_035499755.1 Fimbriimonadaceae bacterium | reverse complement strand
GCGGAGCGGTTTCTGGCCGCCCTGAAGCAGTTCGGCGACCCCACCGCTCATCTATCGCGGGAGGATCTCGAAACACGGGGACGACAATCACTTTCGGCACTCCGCCCCGGCGAATCGATGCCCTGAACTGGCTGAGCGGGGTGACGTGGTGGGGGCCGGCCGCTTCCGAGCGGGGCGCTCGAGAAGTCGAGGGAATCCTGCGCAAGATCCAGTTCGGACTTCCGGTCTGATGCCCGGCTCATCGACACTTGGAGGCGGCAGATGATTCGGGCTCTCTATCGACCCGAATCGTTGGTACGTATGCCTGCGGAGCTTCGCTTCACGAACAGGCGCCCGTCCACCGCCCCGTCGAGTTCCGGCCGGTAGGAGATCGTGAAAGTCGTTCCAGTAAAGGCGTCGATCTCCCTTCGGATGAGCAGGTTTGCCGTGTCGATGAACCAGGTCGTCTGTTGTTCCTTCGAAGCCAGAACATAGCACTCGAATCCATCGACCGCCGTCGTTCCCGTAAGCTTCAGGTCGACGACTTGGCCGGGCCTTAGCCCATGCACATCATCGGGGAGGAGGAGCCGGGGGACTGCGTGGGCCGCCCCACCGGAGAGGCCGGTGAGGCCCGCAACGCCGAGGGCTACGGATGTCTTCTCAGCCTTCGCCTTGCCTGAGTACCAGGTCATGACATTGGCTGAATAGGTCGTTCTCCACTCCAGGGTAGTGTCCACCCCGCCAAATCGCATCGGCTCTCTCGTACCATCGCAGATGAGAAGCCCTCGCGCGGGGTCGGTCGGATCGTGATCCGCGAACTCGAATCGGAGTTTGCCGGGAGCGGCATAGGCTGTCCTGAACGTGATCTTCAGGCCGACGGAGGGGCCGTCGACTTCCCCGGTGTCGGCGTAGCTACGGCAGGACGCATACACCTGCTCGACCCGCGCAACGAGGGCGCGCACGTGCGGGTCGTCAATCGACTTGGGCTGCCATCGCAGCCAACCCCGCCACCCAAGGTAAAGCGACAGGCCAACGACTCCTGCCGCGAAAGCAAGCCCGACGCACGTTTGCGACCTCGGCCAAGCCATGATCTATTCTCCCTCGGGAAGGGGCCGGTGGTCACCGTCTATCGCCGGGACGGCTCGGTGGCTCGCTTCAGCTTCCGCTTCTCCGACCCCCGGGGCCCCCTACAATGAGCGCGCGGGCACGGTAGTAACCTCTGAGATGCGGTTGGTCGTTTGTTTGCGTCTGGGGACCATCATTCTGAAGCCAAGCGCGAGCGGGCTTTGCTCGACCTGCGGTCGAGCGGCGGTTGAAAACCGCCGGCACGGGGAGGATCGCTGATTCCCTAAAGGCAACGCAACGCCCCCCTCTAGCGCTGCGGGCCGGCTGAATCTCCTCTTCGGAGTGGGAAGCGCAGCTTCCGCCTTAGGATCGAGTCAAATCGGCTTCGGGCGGCAGACTGCGTCGCGGGCCGATCAGGGCGAATCTGCCGACAGTTCGTTGTCGGATTCCCAAGACCCAGCAAGAGCGAGGAGACGTTTCTTCCGCTCCTCGAGCCCCCTGCTATCAGCGTCGATCGTCACTTCGACGGGGGACCCATCGGGTAGCCCCGGATCGTGATCCAACTCGATCCGCTGACCGTGCACCACGCCTGTGATCCAGAACGACATGCCTTAGTGTAACCGATGCCTATCGCCGGGACGGCGCGGTCGCGCGCTTTAGCTTGCGCTTGCCGGATCCCAGGCGTCCGTCCGAAGTCCCCATCAGAGCGCGCAACGACTGGATCTCGTCCCGCACCTGGGCCGCCTTCTCGAACTCCATGAGCTTCGCGAAGTCCTTCATATCCTTCTCCAGGGCCGCGATCAGCATCGGCAGGTCCTCAATCCGCATCGGGGTGTCGCCGCTCTTGATCTTCTCCGCCGTCTCCGCGTCGTACTGCGCGACGACCTCCGCCACCGCGTCGTGGGAGCGCACGGTATCGCGCACTTCCTTGAGCACCGTGACCGGCTCGACCCCGTGCTCCTCGTTGTAGCTGAGCTGCACTTGCCGGCGGCGGTTCGTCTCCTCGATCGCCCGCTGCATCGAACCCGTCAGCACATCGGCGTACATGATGACCGTCCCGTTCACGTTGCGGGCCGCGCGGCCGATCGTCTGGATCAGCGACGTCTCCGAGCGCAGGAAGCCCTCCTTGTCGGCGTCGAGGATCGCCACTAGCGTCACCTCCGGCAGGTCGAGGCCTTCGCGAAGCAGGTTCACGCCCACGATCACGTCGTAGACGCCGAGGCGCAGGTCGCGCAGGATCTCCGGCCGCTCCAGCGAGTGCACGTTCGAGTGGATGTATTGAACTTTGATATTCAGATCCTGGAGATAACCGGTCAGGTCCTCCGCCATCCGCTTCGTCAGCGTCGTTACCAGGGCTCGTTCGTGCCGGTCGACCCGCTTGGCGATCTCGTTGATAAGGTCGTCGATCTGCCCCTTCGTCGGCCGCACCTGCACTTCCGGGTCGATCACG
>DATJYD010000700.1:0-2290 GCA_035499755.1 Fimbriimonadaceae bacterium | reverse complement strand
TGGACCCAACGAGATTGGAGATTCGAACCTATGACACAGACACGCAAATTGCGCATGGGAATGGTCGGCGGGGGCCCGGGAGCTTTCATCGGTCCTGTACACCGCATCGCCGCCGAGTTGGACGGTGATATCGAACTGGTTGCGGGCGCATTCTCCCAGTCGCCCGAGAGGTCCCGTGCGGCCGGCGAATCGTACAAGCTCGATCCCGCCCGGGCCTACCCCACCTGGCAGGAGATGATCGAATCGGAGCGCCGCAGGACGGACCCTGTCGACTTTGTGGCGATCGTGACGCCGAACCATCTCCATCTTCCTGTGGCGGAGGCTGCTCTCAAAGCCGGCTTCCCGGTGATGAGCGACAAACCGGCCACCGCGACCTATGCCGAGGCTGTCTCTCTGGAGAAAACGGTCGCCGAGACCAAACTTCCCTATGCCCTCACCCACACCTACGCCGGATACTCGTTGGTCCGCGAAGCGCGGGAGATCTGCGAGAGCGGAGAATTGGGCACCATCCGCAAGGTCGTGGTCGAATACCTTCAGGGTTGGCTCAGCCGGCCCATTGAACACTCCGGCCAGAAGCAAGCCGAGTGGCGCGCCGATCCCGCACGGAGCGGACCAGGCGGCTGCAGCGCCGACATCGGCGTGCATGCCTTCCATCTGATCGAGTACATCACCGGCCTGCAAGCCACCGAGATCAGCGCCTCTCTGCTTTCCGTAGTCCCGGGTCGGCTCGTCGACGACGACTGCACCGCACTTCTGCGCTTCAACAACGGCGCGACCGGATCCATCGTGGCGTCGCAGATTGCCGCAGGCGAGGGCAATGGATTCCGCATCCGCATCTATGGCGAAGCGGGTTCGCTCGACTGGAAACAGGAGGACCCGAACCGTCTGCGCCTTAAATGGCTCGACGCTCCGGAAGAAATCCGCCATGCCTCCGGCAACTATCTTGGGGAAAGCGCCCGTGCCGTAACGCGCCTCCCCGGCGGGCACCCCGAGGGCTATCTGGAGGCTTTTGCCGTTCTCTATCGGGAATTTGCTGCCTCCCTCGCAGCCTGGAGAGCAGGGAAGACTGACCCGATTCCTCCCACATTGCCGGGAATCAGCGCGGCCGTCCGGGGCATGCGGTTCATCGACCGGGCGATCGAAAGCAGCCGCCAAAAGGGCTGGCTTGAGTTTTAAGATGCATTTGAATTAGAGGAGATGGAATGAGAACCATTAAAGGACCTGGGGTGTTTCTGGCGCAGTTTGCCGATAACGTCGCGCCGTTCAACTCGCTCGAGGGGTTGGCGACGTGGGCTGCCAAGCTCGGATTTGTCGGCGTGCAGATTCCAACCTGGGACAAGCGCCTCTTCGACCTGAAGGTTGCCGCCGAGAGCCAGGATTACTGCGATGAGATTCTGGGTATCCTTGCCGCCGCCGGAGTCGAACTGACCGAGCTATCCACTCATCTGCAGGGCCAACTGATCGCTAGCCACTCCTCCTACGATGTGCTTCTGGAGGGCTTCGCACCGGCCGAACTGGCAGGCAATCCCAAGGGCGCGCAGGCGTGGGCCGTGCAGCAGCTCGAGTGGGCCGCCAAAGCCAGCCGCAATCTCAAGCTCAACGCGCATGCCACCTTCTCCGGCGCCCTGGCGTGGCCTTTCTTCTATCCCTGGCCCCAGCGTCCAGCCGGACTCATTGAGGAGGCATTTCAGGAACTCGGACACCGCTGGCTGCCGATCCTCAACGACTTCGACGACGTCGGCGTGGATGTCTGCTACGAGCTCCATCCCGGCGAAGACCTGCACGACGGCATCACCTTCGAGCGCTTTCTTGCCCAGGTGAACGACCACAAGCGCGCCAACATTCTCTACGACCCGAGCCACATGGTTCTGCAGCAGCTCGACTATCTAGCATTCCTCGACATCTACCACGAACGCGTCCGCGCCTTTCATGTGAAGGACGCCGAGTTTCGTTCAACGGGCAGGAGCGGGGTCTACGGCGGATATCAGGATTGGATCGATCGCCCCGGCCGCTTTCGTTCCCTCGGCGACGGCCAGGTCGACTTCCGCTCGATCTTCAGCAAGATGGCGCAGTACGACTACCCCGGTTGGGCGGTTCTGGAGTGGGAGTGCTGCCTGAAGCATCCCAAGGCCGGCGCAACCGAAGGCGCAATCTTCATCCGCGATCACATCATCCACGTGACCGACCGCGCCTTCGACGATTTCGCCGGCACCGGGGCGAACCAGGAAAAGAATCGCCGCGTCCTTGGACTCGATCCGCTGCCTGAGCCCGAGGTCAAGTGGCCGGAGAA
>DATJYD010000699.1:0-3002 GCA_035499755.1 Fimbriimonadaceae bacterium | reverse complement strand
TCCGAGCCCGAACCGGCCGAAACGCGCGAACCCGACCTCGTCCCCAAGCAACCCGCCGATGAGCCGCCCGCCCATGCGATCGTGGAAGAGCGCCCGGTCGAGCCGAAGGCCAAAGGTCCCATGCGGATCGATTCGGTGGTGGCGGAAGCGGCGGACGCCAACTCCGTCACCCACGTCTCCGTCCGGGTCGGCGACCGGATCGTCAGCGGCGTGTGTCCGCGCAAAGGCGGGAGCGTGCTTCGATCGGTCGCCCTTGCCACGATCAATGCGATCGTCCAGGTCGATCCCGATGTCAAGCTCGATGTCCGAGACGTCTACATGACGGAAAGCGAGAACGGGGTGAGGTTCATTTCCGTGACCGGAACCGGACGCGTCGGCGGGGAGGAGCGCCCGATCGGCGGCGTGGGGACGGTTGGCCGCGATCTCTACTTCACGATCGCCGAGGCAACCCTCCAGGCCTACTCGAACTGGGAAGCCGCTTTGCCTGAGCCGAGGTAGAGACCCGCATCGGTCCGATCGGTCTGATCTGACTTGCGCGAGAGAGAGCATTGACCAAGCCGGATGCGTCGTAATAACTGAATATGCCCTCGCCCGAAGGCTCCCGCTCACTTGAATTGCTCGACAAGGCCATCGAGGCTGCCCCGCCCGATAATCAGCGCCTGCAGAACTACCTCGCCGCCCTGCGCGACGCATTGCTCGGCGACGCCAAAGATCGCGAAGAAGCGCAGAAGCTCATGGCCGAGTACGAGGAAGCCTATGCCAAGCTGACTCAGCCCGCCAACCGCCTTGGAATCTTCCTCGAATGGCTCGACGCCGACGCCGCCCAGGCGGCCGGCGAAGCCGCTGTTCCGGCCCCGAATTCCAAGCTGGCCCTGATCGCGCTCGGCGATCAGGAGTTCGTCGCGCTCGTCGATCCCAAAACCGACCAGGACGCCCTGAAGACCGGGACCCGCGTCAAGGTCAACGACGCCTACGCGGTGGTTGGACATCTCCCGCCGAGCGCCAACGGCGGAATGATCAAGGTTGGCGACGTTCTTGAAGGCATGCGCCTTCGGGTCGGCTCCGATACGCCCGGAAGCGAGGGCCGGATCGTCGTACGGGGTCAGGGCCTCCTCGAGGCCAAGATCAACGTCGGTGACGAGGTCCGTCTCGACCCGAGCGGCCGGGTCGCCCTCGAGCATTTCGCCAAGCAGGAATCCCGCGACTACTTCCTGGAGCAGGTGCCCGAGCTTCCGTGGGAGAAGATCGGAGGGCAGGAAGCCGCGATCAAGCTCATCCGCGACACCATCGAGCAGCCCCTGCTCTATCCGGAGATCTTCGAGAAGTTTGAGAAGAAGCCGATCAAGGGCATTCTCCTTTTCGGCCCTCCCGGTTGCGGCAAGACCCTCATCGGCAAAGCCACCGCTTACAACTTGACCAAGGAATACAGCCGGCGCACCGGCCGCGACGTGAAGGAGTACTTCATGGCGATCTCCGGCCCGAAGATTCTCAACATGTGGCTGGGCGAGACCGAGCGGATGGTTCGTGAGATCTTCAAGACGGCCCGCGAGAAGGCGAAGGAAGGCCGCCTCGTGTTCATCTTCATGGACGAAGCGGAATCGGTTCTCCGCACCCGCTCCAGCGGCCGGTATCTGAATATCAGCAATACGGTCGTGCCGCAGTTCTGCGCGGAGCTCGATGGCCTCCAGTCGCTTGAAAACGTGGTCCTGATGCTCACCTCCAACCGGCCGGACTACATCGACCCCGCCGTCCTCCGCCCCGAACGCATCGACCGCAAAGTCAAGGTCAACCGGCCCGACAAGATGGCCACGATGCAGATCCTGGGCATCTATCTCCACGAGAACATCCCGCTCGATCCCGATCTGCTCAAGAAATACAATGGCGAGGTTGAATGCGCCCAAGCGGAGCTGATCGAGGCGCTGACCGATCACATCTGGAGCAAGCGGAAAGAAAACGAGTTTCTCAAGGTGTTCCTGAGAAACGGCTCGTCCGAGACGCTCTATTTCAAAGACCTCGTCAGCGGGGCTCTCCTCAAGTCGATCGTCGACCGGGCCAAGGACTATGCGATCAAGCGAGCGATCGCCGACGTAACCGGCGCGGCCGAACTGGGGACGAAACCCAAGACTCCGAGTCCAAAGATCGACCACGGAGTCTCCCTGGACGATCTTCTTCGCGCCGCCGACCAGGAGTACAAGGAGAACGAGATCTTCCCGAAGAGCGACACTCAGGAAGATTGGCTTCAGCTTCTCGACTACGCTCCCGAGAACGTCGCGTCGGTGAAGCCGATCGGCCGCAATCGGGGCGAGGAGTTCAGCCGGAAGACCGTGATCTGAACGGCGCGGGGTAGAACTATCGCACCATGCCCTTCGCGGCCTTACTTTCGGCATTCCTTCTCGCCGGACACATCACAAGCCCGCAGGAGCAATTTGGGCATGCCGTCGGCGACGACTACTTCCTCGCCGACTACAAGCAGCTCGCCGAATACTGGAGCCGTCTTGTCCGCGAATCGGACCGGATCAAGGTCGTCGATATCGGCAAGACGGAGGAGGGCCGCACGCAGTACATGGCGATCGTCTCCGATCCCGCCAACATGCGGCGGCTCGACGAGTACCGCGACATCTCGAAGCGCCTCTGCCTCGCGAAGGGCCTCACCGATGCCGAGGCCAAGAAGCTGGCGAACGAAGGTAAATCGGTTGTCTGGATCGACGGCGGACTTCATTCGAGCGAGGTTCTAGGCTCACAGCAGCTTATCGAGACCGTCTACGACCTCGTGTCGCGCGACGATCCGGAGACGGAGCGGATCCTCAAGGACGACATCGTGCTTTGCGTCGCCTGCAATCCGGACGGCATCGACCTCTGCTCCGATTGGTATATGCGCAGTCCGGACCCCTTGAAGCGCTCGCTCGCCGACTTGCCGGTGCTGTATGAGAAGTATGCCGGGCATGATGACAACCGCGACTTCTACGCCTCGAACCTGGCCGAGACGACCAACATGAACCGCG
>DATJYD010000698.1:0-3494 GCA_035499755.1 Fimbriimonadaceae bacterium | reverse complement strand
AGTCCGCGACCCTACTGTGTCGGAGTGCGAATGGTGGGGTTTCTCGTGTGGACAGTGAGGATTGAATGACCAAAAGCAAAGCCGCAACGGCGGTATCCGACGGAGCGGACATCGGTGACGAGTTCATCAGACATTTCGACGTCGTGATCGCAAGGGGTGGCGCGCTCCTCGATGCCGCTTTTCGACTGCGTTACCAAGTCTACTGCGTCGAGAACCCCTTCGAGAATGCGGCTGAGCACCCCGACGGCCGCGAGATCGATTGCGAGGATGACCGCACCGTGCACAGCGTCATTATCCATCGGCGCACGGGAACGGTCGCTGGCGCTGTTCGCCTCATTCTTCCGGACGCCGATCCCTCTTCCCGTCCCCTGCCTATGGGGCGGTTGCTGGATGCCAAGCGGCGGTCACAACTCGCTGAG
The DNA here is from genome assembly GCA_035499755.1 of Fimbriimonadaceae bacterium. Taxonomy (GTDB): domain Bacteria; phylum Armatimonadota; class Fimbriimonadia; order Fimbriimonadales; family Fimbriimonadaceae; genus JAEVZK01. The sequence continues at coordinate 3,075 of DATJYD010000698.1, read as the reverse complement.
CTTCCATCGACTGCCACCGCGGAGATTTCCCGATTTGCGGTCTCGAAGAGCTTCCGTCGCCGGCGAGGCGAGGAGCGCTATCCGGACGTCGGCAGCGTCGAGCAGCCGGCGGACGTCGAGCGCGAGCGGCGGCTGCTGCCTTATCTCACCTACGGGCTGCTGCGCGCCATCCTGCACATGAGCGCCGAAAATGATATCACCCATGTCTGCGCTGTCATGGAGCCGGCGCTGTTGCGGCTCGTGGGTCATCTCGGCTTCGAGTTCGAGCTGCTAGGATCGCCTGTGGCCTATCACGGAACCCGCCAGCCCTGCTTCGGAAGCATCGCCCGGATCATCGAGAAGGTGCGATGGAAGAACCCCGGTCTCTGGCGCTACATGACCGGGTTCGAAGTGGCCCGACGCGCTCCGTGCGAGGCCGATCGCCGGGTGGTCGCCGCCTGAGATCTGCGGCCGTCCTTCTCCCCGCGCTGGGCCGATTCCGCCCCTTCGAAGTAACCGCCTAGGTCGGCTGCGTAGCGGGCATTAGGGAAGCTGCGCTACTTTATTTGGGTCTTCGGGGATCGGCCGGAAGAACACATCGACGCGGAGACCGACGGGGATCTCCGGTGATCCCTCAAGATCGATTACGACCTGCAGCACCTTGGTGTCGAGCTTCTCCGTGGGCTCGTCGGTCCGGATCTCCTTGCGGCCGAGTCGCTTACCGACTGTCATCACCGTCCCCGGGAAATGACGGTCGCCAAAGGCGTCGGCGGCGACCCAGACCTTCTGTCCGACCGCGACGCGCGCCACGTCCGCCTCGTCGACGTCCGCACGTACCCGTAGGTGGCTGATATCTCCGACCGTCGCAATAAGCGTCGCCGGCTGGATCGACATGGTCTCGCCCTCGGCCCGAAAGCGCCGCAGCACCATCCCGTCGACTGGTGACCGGAGCCGCGTCCGCTCGATCGCCGCACGAAGCGCTTCGGCATCGGCCTTCGCCATCTCGAGATTGGCCTTGGCGATCGCGACGTCCTCGGGCCGCGGCGGCGCGTTGAGGAGTGCCAGCTCCTCGGCAAGACGCCAGCGGCGCGCCGCGGCACTGTCATAGTCGGCGCGGGCATGGTCGAGCGTCTCGATCGAGGCGGCCCCACTCGCGGCGAGCGGTCGGCGCCGTTGCAGCATTGCCTCCGCCAGGCGCACATTCGCCTCGGCTTCGGCCACGGCCGCCTGCGCCTCTTGCCGCGTTTCCTCACGAGCGCCGTTCATCAGTCGCTCGAGCTCGCTTCCCCGCATCTGGATGCGCGCCTCGGCGGCTGCAAGCTGGGCCTTCAGATCCGCGTTGTCGATTTCCGCGACGATGTCACCGACCGCGACCTGCTTCCCTTCGTCCGCCACATAGACGAGGCGCCCGATCGCCGTTGCGGAGAGGTCGCGCTCTTCGGACACGGGCTCTACCCGGCCCGGTGCAGAGGCCACGATCCGCTCGGGGGGCGGCAGCGCCGCGCGGGCCGAACCCGGTGAGTAACTGGAAAAATCGATATCGCTGACCATGTTGGCGGTGCCCAACACGATCGTCGTGACGACGATGCCGCGGAAGATGGAGCTAAGTCTCATAGCAGGGATCCCACATGTAAAGGGGTCGGTCGGCCGCCTCGGGGTGCCTCATCGGCGGAGAGAATGCGGCCGTCCTCGAGAACGATGATACGATCGGCGATTTTGAGGAGACGGGGATCGTGCGTGACAATTACCACCGCGCGCCCGGCACCCGTTGCGAGGTCGCGGAGAAGCTGACCGACGCGCATCCCACTGCCAGCATCGAGAGCGGCCGTAGGCTCGTCCGCTAGCACCACGTCGGGCTCGCCGACGATGGCGCGCGCGATGGCGACGCGCTGCTTTTGCCCGCCGCTCATTTTGTCGGGGTAGGCGTCAACGTGGTCGCGGAGCCCCACATATGCGAGAAGCTCACGGCTCCGCCACTCCGCCTCGCGGCCGTTGATGCCCTGAAGCTCGCACGTGATAGCTGTGTTCTCCCAAGCCTTGAGCGTGGGGAAAAGGTTGTAGCTTTGAAAAACGAAACCGAAGTGACGGAGGCGGAACTCGCAGAGCGCATCGACATCGAGACCGCCGAGCCGTTGGCCGTCGAAGTAGACATTACCCTCCGTCGGATGCAGCAAGCCTCCGAGAATCTGCAAGAGCGTGGTCTTTCCGCTGCCGGAGGGCCCCATGAGCAGCAGCACCTCGCCGCGCCTAACCTCGAAGCTGACGTTACGGAGCGCACGGAGCGCGGCCATCCCATGCCCATAGGTCATGGAGACGTCGTCCATTCGGACGATCGGCTGTGAGGAAGGCGCACGCCTGCGGGGTGCCATGGGTCCAGCCTATTTGAAGACCATGACGGGATCGATCTTCAAGACCTTCCGGATCGAGATGAGCGCTCCGCCCGCGCACATGAGGAAGGTCACGACCGCGAGGCCAACAACGACGGGCCAGGGCAACATCAGCGCCGCGGTGCCGTCGCGGGCCATGAAGAGTGCCGCGCCCGTAATCAGCATGCCGAGCCCATAGCCGATGGCGGCGCCGACCGAAGATTGCTTGAGGATCACGCGATGGAGGAATTGGTTTCCTGCGCCCATGGCGCGCAAGGTCGCGTATTCCGGGAGCCGCTCGACGGTTGCGGCATAGAGCGTCTGCGCGACGATGACGATGCCGACGACGAGGCCCAAGACCGCCGCGATCAGCAAGGCGACGCCTGCGCCGGTCGTGAGGAGCCAATATTTGCGAGTCTGCCAGGAGAAGGCCGAGGCCTTCCAGACGTCGAACCCGGGAAAGCGGTGGATGAGGCTGTGCTGGAGACCCGCGAGATCGGTCCCCGGATCCGCCGTCACGAGCACGTAGGTCGCGCGGTCCGAAGCAAGAGCGGCAAAGGCCTGCGCGGTTTTAAGGCTCGCGAAGATGTAGGGCGATTGCGTGAAGGCCCGAATCCCGGAAGTCATGCCGGCGACGCGGGCGCGATGGCCGTTGATTTCCACGGACTCGCCGATGTGCCGCACGCCGAGTTTCTGCGCGTAGAGCTCGTCGATGACGATACCATCCGGC
>DATJYD010000697.1:0-2350 GCA_035499755.1 Fimbriimonadaceae bacterium | reverse complement strand
GGCGTTGAAAAGATTGAGGGCGGGGAAATTAGAGGGAAATTAGCGCGAAATTACCCTCTCAGGAAGCGTCGCCCGCGCGCCGGGCGGGCTAGCTTCGCTCGATCGGCTTCGACCGTGAGCGGGCGACCGTCTCCCGCTGGGCGCGGCGGCAGGAGAGGGGCGGGAGGCCCTTCAGAATGAGGCCGGCGTCGGCCACGGTCTGACGGCCGATTTCGATCAGCGAATCGGTCAGGGCGCCGGCCCGGTGCGGAGAGAGCAGCAGGCCCTCGACCTTGCGGGCGGGGTCGTCGGCCGGCGCGGGCTCGGCCGGAAAGACATCCGTCGCCGCGCGGAAGCGCCCTGCCTCGATCTGCCGCAAAAACTCCGGGAAATCGACCACGCCGGCGCGGCTCATGAGCAGGACCACGGAGCCGGGGGCGATCATCTCGAACTCGCGTTTCCCGAGGAAATGCTGGTTCTCGCTGGTGACAGCCGCAAAGATCACAATGACCCGGCTTGTCCTGAGAACCTCCTCGAGCGAAGCGGCCTCGACCCCGAAGCCGGCCATGAAATGGTCGGACACCCAGGGGTCGTAGGCCTTGAGTGGGCATCCGAAGGGCTGGATGAGGGGGGTGAAGGCGCGGGCAAGGTCGCCGAAGCCGATCAGGCCGACCGGCTGGCCGTAGAGCGAGAAGCACCCCTCCGCGCCGACGAGCAGCCACTTCTCCCGTCCAGCGCGCATCGCGCGGTCGGCCGCGGTCACGCCCCGGCAGAGGTCGATCGCCATGCCGAGCGCCATCTCCGCCACCGGCTTCGCGAAGGCCCCTCCGGGCGCCAGCACATGGATTCCGCGCTCGAAGCAGGTCTCGTAGTCGACGTTCTGCAAGAAGTTGGTCTCGACGTTGATGATCGCTCTCAAGCTCGGCGCCCGATCGAGACGGGCCTTGGGCATGTCGCTCTGGCCGATCAGCAACTCCATGCGAGGCAGCAGCGGCTCGAGCCGCTCAGCCGGCATCCGTCCTTCTTCCTCATGGATGACGAGTTCGCCGAGTTCGCGGAGCTCAGCCCAAAGGCGAGCGTCCAGGATCTCGTCCAGACCCCGCGGCTGCGGGTCGATGACGATCAGCGGCTTTCCCACGCGATTCCCTCCCAGCGATTTGTCTGGCGGGCGAGCCCCTGCGCCCACGCGCCCGGTCGGTCTGATCGACCGGAGCGGTCGCCCGGATTGGCGTCAAGCCTCCGCGGGCGTCAGCGCCTTCTCTTCGAGCGCCTCTTCCGCCGCCTGTTCGACCCTTTCAAGCCAGATGAAGCTCATCTGGTCGCGCACCTCCTCGGGGATGTCTTCGAAGTCCTTGCGATTGCGTGCCGGCAGCATGACCCGCTTTATCCCGGCCCGGTGCGCAGCCGTCACCTTCTCCTTTATGCCGCCAACCGGCAGGACGAGACCCCGCAGCGAGATCTCGCCGGTCATCGCCGTGTCGCTTCGAATGGTGCGGTTGGTCATGAGCGAGGTCAGCGCCATGAACATGGCGACCCCAGCGCTCGGACCGTCCTTGGGCGTCGCGCCCGCCGGCACATGGATGTGGATGTCCGTCCTCTCGAAACGCCCCGGTTCGATGCCGAGGGAATCCGCCCGGTTCTTGACGATGGAGAGCGCTGCCTGGGCGCTCTCTTTCATCACATCCCCGAGCTGGCCGGTCAGGATAAGCCGTCCGCCTCCGGGCGTCGCGGTCGCTTCGATGAAAAGGATGTCGCCGCCGACCGGCGTCCAGGCGAGGCCGGTGGCCACGCCCGGAATGCTGGTTCGCATGGCGACCTCGTCCTCGAAGGGCGGGGGGCCAAGCATCGGCTTCAGGTCTGGCGGCGCGATCGTGATCGGCCCCGCTTCACCCTCTGCCACCCGGACCGCCGCCTGCCGAAGGACGCGGCCGATTTCGCGCTCGAGGCTTCGCACGCCGGCTTCGCGCGTATAGTGCTCCACGATCTCCCGCAGCGCCGCGTCGGAGAGCACGACCCGCTCCGACTTGAGGCCGTTGGCCTCGAGCTGGCGCGGCACGAGATAACGGCTGGCGATCTGGAATTTTTCGCTCGCTGTGTAGCCGCTGAGGCTGATGATCTCCATGCGGTCGCGCAACGGCCCGGGAATCGTGTCGAGCACATTGGCGGTCGCAATGAAGACGACGCGGCTCAGGTCGAAGGGAACGGCGAGGTAGTTGTCGCGGAATGTGCTGTTCTGCTCGGGATCCAGCACTTCGAGCATGGCCGAGGCCGGATCGCCGTGGATGCCCTGTCCGAGCTTGTCGATCTCGTCCAGCATCATCACGCAATCACGTGAGCCGGCCTTGCGGATGCTCTGGATGATGTTGCCCGG
>DATJYD010000696.1:0-4239 GCA_035499755.1 Fimbriimonadaceae bacterium | reverse complement strand
GTTTACGACATGGGATCGTCGGGATGGCGGTCACGTGGATACTTACCGCACTTCGATTCGCCGGAGAAGGTTCAGATGATCACCTTTCATCTCGCCGACTCTCTGCCCAGGCATGTCCTCGAGATGATCGCCCGTGAGACCGAGGCGTTGCCCGGAGGGCAGGGGAAGGCGGAAAGCCAGCGCAGGCTCCAGGCATGGCTGGATTCCGGCTACGGCGCATGCCATTTGCGCCGGTCTGAGATCGCCGCGGTCGTCGAGGCGCAACTGCTTGCCCGGGATGCCGTCGATTACCGCTTGATCGAGTGGTGCGTCATGCCGAATCACGTGCACGTCCTGATCGAAGTCGAGCCTGCCTCCGAGCTGTGGAGAGTCGTCAAGAACTGGAAGGGACCCACGGGCCTGATCTGCAACCGCTTGCTTGGGCGGTCCGGGGAGTTCTGGTTCCGCGAATATCATGACCGCTTCATGCGCGACGAGGCTCACTACCGCAACGCGGTGAGCTATATCCGCATGAACCCGGTGAAAGCCGGCCTCTGCAACCACCCGGCCGATTGGATGTTCGGCTCGGCACGCTTACGTGAGTGACGTCTCGGTGGTAACTACACTTTTCCGGAGCCGGATAAATCCGGCGCTCCCAGGTAGCTGCTCTTTTTCCGGAGCCGGATAAATCCGGCGGTCCCAGTTACCTGGCTGGGTGGTGGGCTGGTCGTTTCCGGAGCCGGATAAATCCGGCGCTCCCACTTAGTTGGCTGGGCGGTGGCTACTCGTTTCCGGAGCCGGATAAATCCGGCGCTCCCACTTATTTGGCTGGGCGGTGGCTACTCGTTTCCGGAGCCGGATAAATCCGGCGCTCCCAGTTAGTTCGCGGTTACCCACTCCTGAAGGTCGACGCTGGAAATCCGGTAGTAGGCGGGGGAGGCCGCATCCATGTTCTGCATCTGGAGAACGGGGATCAGCTCCTCGAAGCGTTCGAGAGTGTCGGTCGTTTCGAGAAGGCGCTGCTTTTCGAGATTGTCCATCTGAAGCAGGTTGGCGATGGTGAAGGAGAGGGCGACGGGGTCGGGGGGAAAGACGACCTGGACGTTGAACTCCTGCCGGGCGAAGAAGCGGCGCATGAGGTTTTCGAACTCCTCCTTGGCCTGGGAAATAAGCTGGTTTGCGCGAGGAGAATCCTCGATTTCGTGCTCGATCACCGGCTCGACATATCCGGCCAGGTAGGAATGGGATTCGTCGAGCTTTCGGATGCGGAATCGGCGCTCGCCCTGGACGTCGATGTCCATTCTTCCGTCGTCATAGTTGTGGACACTGGTGATGCGCACGACGGTGCCGACCATATAGGGGTCGGCTTCGCCGGTCTCGGAGCCGCTACGGATGAGCACGATGCCGAACGGTCTGTCGAATTCGAGGCATGTGCGAACCATCTCCCGGTAACGGTCCTCAACAATATGGAGCTGCAGCGCGGCGTAAGGAAAAATCACGACGTTCAAGGGGAACAGCGGCAATTCCTCGAGTGTTTGAGACATCCCTAGCTGATTGTACGCCGCTTAAACGGGGTGGTTGGCCCGAACGATGCACATGATTCTGAAACGGAGGTAGATTTGCAAGGTGTCTCTTGGAGTTCCGAAAACGATGAGTGAGGACCACGGCGAAGGAGGCGAATTTGAGCTTCTGCGAAGACAGCTAGAGGAAGTTCGAAAGCAAAACGAGGCCCTCCACCGAGAGAACGAAGATCTCAGGAGCCGATCCGACGGCTCGGGCTCGGCGAGGCCGAGCATCGAGGTTACCGACCCGGTCGCCCCGATCAACGAAGCGGACGTTACCCTGCGGCGGCTTGTGCAGCGCATTGCGATGATTCTGCAGGCCGAGAAGATCGTGATCATGTTCCACGACCGGGAGCGGGGCGAGCTCATCGGCATCCCGCCCAGCTATGGCGTCGACGAAGAGCATCTCACGCACTTTCGGGTGCGCGCATCGCAAGGCGTCTCCGGCGAAGTCTTCCGCAGCGGCGAACCGATCATTTTCCACGACGCGATTTCCGATCCCCGCTGCCAGCGCGATCCGTTCAGCCTCGTCCATGCCGCCAACGGCATCACAGTGCCTCTCGTCATCGAGAAGCGCGACGAGGAGAACCGCGTCGTCGAACGCAACACGATCGGCGTTCTCCACTCGTTCAACAAGCGGCACGGGGAGGATTTCAACGACGAGGACGTTCGCCTGCTCGAGCGCATGGCGAGGAACGTCGGCTCGATCATCGCGAACCTGCAGCTCTATCGCGAGGTCGTGCAGGAGCGCGAAGAACTCCTCCAGACTTTCGAATCCCTGACGGCCGGCCTCATTCTGGTTTCTCCCGAGAACCGGCTCAGCCAGATCAATGCGACGGCCCGCGCGATCTTCAGCGTCGCGCCGGACGCGCTGGGCAAGAACTTCAAAGAGGCGATTTCCAACGAAGAGATCCGCCGGCTCATCGAAGAGGCGCGGGCGGGAAGCGAAGCGACCAAGACGGAGCTGCACGTCACCCTGGCAGGCACGACGGATCGGATCTACGAGGCGCAAAGCGCGCTGGTCCGAGGCGAAGACGGCAAGGACGTCGGCGTCGTCGTGATCCTAAGCGACGTGACGGAGATGCGCAACATCGACAAGATGAAGTCGACCTTCGTCGCGATGGCCTCGCACGAGCTTCGCACGCCTCTGACGGCGATCAAGGGCTTTTCCAGCACCCTGCTGGAGGGCATCGACGACGAGGTGTACGGGAGGGACGAGCAGAAGGAGTTCCTGGGCATCGTCGTCTCGGAGTGCGACCGGTTGCGGCGGCTCATCGACGACCTTCTGAACACGAGCCGGATCGAGGGCGGCGTTTCTCTGCAGCCCAGCTACAGCTCATTCGAGCTACTCCCGCAACTGGAGAAGGCGGTCGCCGTCCAGCAGCAGGCTTCCGGCCGGCACCGGGTGCTGTTGAAGATCCACAATCAGCTTCCCAAGTCGATCATCGGCGATCAGGACAAGATCGATCAGATTCTGACGAACCTGCTCAACAACGCGATCAAGTACTCGCCGAACGGCGGCGATGTCACGGTGCATGCCAAGAACGAGGGCGACACGATCCTGATCGGCGTTCAGGACCAGGGTTTGGGCATCCCGAAGGACCACCTCAACCGGGTCTTCGAGCGGTTCCACCGGATCGACAACGAAGACAACCGGAAGATCTACGGCACGGGCTTGGGCCTGTATCTGGTCAAGCACCTCGTCGAGCAAGTGCACCTTGGGGAGATCTGGGCCGAGTCGGAGGGCGTCTCCGGCAAGGGGACGACGTTCTGGGTGCGGATTCCGGCTCAGTTGGACGTCGAAAAGGCGAAGGCTCTGAACGACAAGCCCCACGGGTAGGCGTCAGGGCCGAATTATCAGCCACGGATTCGCCGCGCGCCACGGGGCGTGGCGGGGCAGCGCCGTTCGCCAATAATGCGAGCTCTAGGCCCGATGCCGTTTGCTTAAGGAGACCGAACCACCGAATCCACCGAGATCCACCGCTTCGGAGGCGGAGCCGAATCGACGGCCGGCGGCTCAAACTAAACCGTATTGCCGCTGGGCCCAGAGTTCGACAGCCTTCTCCGAATCGGGGGCGGAGGCTTAGCGCCTCGCCCCCCGATACCTTACTGCCGCCATTCCCCGTTCTTCACGTGCTTCCGGAGGTTTTCGAGCGAACCGCAGAGGTGGGCGCGGGGTTGGACGGCGATCGGGTTGAAGTTGTCCTGGAAGGCATCCATCCATGACTTCATGCAGCCGATGCCGGTCACTTTGGCGAATTGGTTGTCGAGGAGGCCCGCGTACATCACGGCTTGGCTGCTCATCGGGCCGCGACCGACGATCTCGATATGCGAGCTGTACTTGCGCATCGCCTCCGCCGCGCGGACGATCTGCCAGCCAGCGGTGAAGGCGACGGCCCGGCCGGCGTAGATCGGATACCGCATCTCGATGCCGGCGAGTTCGCCGGTGCCGAGGCCATCGATGTAGAGGTGGGCATATCCAGGATCGAGGGTTGAGGGTCGAGCGATCTCGGCGGCTTTGCCGTCGTCGGACATGTGGATGACGACCCCTTTTATCTCCCCTTTGGGCAGGATGAGGATGCCGGGGGTGACGAGGCCGGGCTCGGATTCGAAGGTGACGACCTTGGAGTCGCCGGAGCCGGATTGAGTGACGGATTGGGAGTTTCCGGAGCCGAATGAATTCGGCGGTCCCAGGGTT
>DATJYD010000695.1:0-8978 GCA_035499755.1 Fimbriimonadaceae bacterium | reverse complement strand
CGCCGTGCAGCCGCGCGATCGCCTCGACGTCTCCAGGCTGCATTCGGGTGCGGATGGACACGAGTCGAACATACCATTTGGAGTCCGGATGAACCGCGGATGGTGTCGGCGCGGAGTCGCAGGGCAAGCCCTGCCGCTACTGGGCGCGTCCTCAAAATCCCAGGATCAGGCCACGGCCGTGGCGAAGGCCTGCGCCCTTCGGAGGCTTCAGCCTCGGGCCGTCGTAGGAATCCGTCTCCACGTTCCCTTCGATGGTCGCCGTCTTCTTGAACGCGGCCTCCATCTGCTGTTCCACCTTCCCCGATCTCACGAGCAAGTTGTCGCGCAGCACATTCCCGCTCGGCGCCAAGGGGTCGTGATCGAGGATATCGGCCAGCGCCGGGTAGCGCGAATGCCAGGGCTCGGACTTGTACGGCACCGCATTGAGGCCGGCCATCATCGTCGGCAGCGACGACTTCGCCCACCCCAAGCCTCTTGCATCGCAATCGAAAGCGAGCTTGCAACCGATGATCGTGTTGTCCTCGATGACGTTGTCGCGGCCACCTCCGATGAGGAATCCCCAATGGCACCCAACGATCAGATTGCCTTTCATCACGATGCCGGAGCCGAGGTCGTCCACATAGATGGCGGGCTCCCATTGATGGAGCCCGACGTTGTTGCGGAAGTAGTTGTAGCGGATCTGAGTCCCACGCGCCGTCCAGTCCCGGCCGGTGTAAACAACGCCTCCATCGCCAGTCCTGGAGATCGTATTGTAGAAGTCGTTGTATTCGATGATGTGGTCGTTTCCGCTGAAAATAATCGCGGAATGGGGCGCGTCATGCATGGCGCAATGGGAGACCCGGTTGCCGACTCCGGAGATGAGAACTGCCGGCCGGTAGGTTTGGCTGCGGCGCTCGAAGTGGTGGATGTCGCAATCGTCCACGAAGTTGCGGCCGGGCTCCAGCGTCTTGCGGTCGCCTCCGCCCAGCGCAACGCCGCCCTCACCGGTCAAGTAGATGTCGCAGGTCTCCAGTCCGCAGTCGTGGCCACCGTCGACCTCGGCGCCTCTGCCTCCGAGGGAATAGAGGTGGCAATCCACCAGCCGGGTCGACTCGCAATTCCTAATCCAAACTCCATCTCCGCGCGAAATGCAGAGGTCGAGGCCACGGATTGTCACTTTCGAAGCGTCGTTGATTGTGATGAGCGGCTCAGGCAAAGTTGAAACCTCCAACTGGGGCGAGATCACGGGGCCAGGGTGTCCGTCTGCAAACCGCATACGTATCGAAGGCAGTATGAAATAGGCTCGTAGTCGGACTCGATCGATCCAATACTCACCGGGCGTGTCCAGCTCCTCTAGCAGGTTCTCCGCGTAGTACGGCTTGCCCTTGTCGACGCCGTAGACGTGGGGGTTGGCGAGGGTGATCGCGCCGGTCGAGGGATCGATGCTCTGCACCTTGATGCTCTCGTCCGCCCAGTCGTACTTCCAGTAGCCGTACAGCCAGGGGTCCTCCGCGCGAATCCACAGCTTGGCTCGGTCCTCAGTGCCCGTAAAGACCGGCTTGCGCTGAGGCTTGTCCCGGTCATTCTCGCCGTTCCCCGGTTCAATGACCGACCCCGTCATCGTATAACCCGTGTTCGGCCAGCGGGCGAGGGTCATCGGGGAGAGATGCATCCAGAAGAGTTCATTGGGAGCAGCTCCAGGAGGATGGGGAAAGCCATACGCCTGGATCGGCGGCAGACTTGTGACCCCGAGGGCGGCGAGATCAACCCACTGGACCTTGCTGCGAGCACGCTCGTCGATGATCCGATTCAGAATCAACGGGTCGCCGCAGGGCTTTATAGCATCCGGCGGGATCAGGATCCCGCCATCCAGGCTCGGCCTTGTCCCGCTAGCCGCGGTGATCGTCAAGCCGTTATCTCTGGCGTCGAGGGCAAGCGTTCGCTCGAGCCGGTAGGCGCCGTTGCCCTCGACGACGATCTCGTGGCTATGCAGCCCTCGAGCCTTATCCCGTGCCGCTTCGAAAGTTCTGAGCGGCTTGCCCCAAGCTGTTCCTGGATTCGTGTCCGTGCCCGTCAAGGAGACGTAAACCGCAGGGCCGCTTTGAAGGATGATGGAGGCGAGAAGAGATACCATCATGGCCAGGTTCAGTCTACAGCGTTCGGGGGGGGAACGGGGTTCCAGCGTGTCGCCGATTGGCAATCGGCCATCCGGGAACGTGGGGGACCGTGAGTTCATTCGGCTCCGGAAGCGGGCGGGCTAAACTGCGGCGATGCTCTACATGGTCATCGAGCGCTGGGCAGAGGACACCGTCGAACAGGTCGGCAAGAGGTTCGAGCAGTATGGGCGGCACATGCCGGAAGGCGTTTCCTATGTCGCGAGTTGGGTCGACGCGAAGAACTTGCGCTGCTTCCAGGTAATGGAGGCCGAGAGCCGCGCACTGTTGGACGAATGGATCAGTCATTGGGACGACCTCGTGCACTTCGAAGTCGTCCCCGTCGTCACTTCGAAGGAGTTCTGGGAAGCCCGGGATCGCTGATCCGAATCGAAGCTTCCGGCTTGTCCTCGGTCGTCAACTCGGAATGGAAATCTTGGGACAGGAACGCAGCCCCGAAAGGGATAAACTCGGCCCGCCCGCACTCCAAACTCCGCACTCTAAACTCCAACCCTCCCCCTCACTCCACTCACCTCCAATCCTCCAATCCTCCAATCCTCCAATCCTCAACCCTTCACCACTCCACCACTCCAAACTCTAAACTCCAAACTCCAAATGTCCCCCACCCCTTCCCCCCGCGTCGCCGCCTTCGAAAACCTCGCCTATGGCATGTTCGTCCACTGGGGCCTGTACTCCCAGCTCGCCCGAGGCGAGTGGGTGCAGCATGCCGAGAAGATCCCGACCGCCGGGTACATGAAGCTGATGCAGACCTTCACCGCGAAGGACTTCGACGCGGGCAAGCTCGCCCGGATGGCCAAGCGGAACGGGATGAACTACATCACCCACACCACGCGCCACCACGAGGGCTTCAGCCTCTACGACACCCAGGGCCTCTCCCCCCTCGACGTCACCCACACTCCCTGCGGCCGCGACCTCGTCCGCGAGTTCATCGACGCCTGCCGCGCCGAGGGGCTTGTGCCGATGCTCTACCACACGACCCTCGACTGGAACGATCCCCGCTTCGATTCAGACTGGGAGGGCTACCTCAAGTACCTGCGGGACAGCGTCGAATTGCTTTGCACCCGCTATGGGAGGATCGGCGGCCTCTGGTTCGACGGCAACTGGAGCCGCCCCGACGCCGATTGGCACGAGAGCGAGCTCTACGCGGTTATCCGCAAGCACCAGCCCGAGGCGATCATCATCAACAACACCGGCACCGAGGAGTTGGGCCGGACCGGCCATCCCGAAATCGACAGCGTCACTTTTGAGCGCGGCCGCCCCGTGCCGATGGACCGCGAGGGCAAGCCCAAGTACATCGCGGCCGAGATGTGCCACACCATGAACTTCCACTGGGGCACCGCCGCCAAGGACTTCAACTTCCTCTCCCCCGCCCACGTCATCGAGGAGTTGTGCTTCGCCCGACGCGCCGGCGCGAACCTGCTCCTGAATATCGGCCCCTTGGAGCACGGCGCCTTGCCGCCCTATGAGACGGCCGCCCTGGCCAAGGTCGGTGACTGGATCGAAACCCACGGCGGCAAGGAAGGGCCGCTCTATCGGGGCAAGCCGTGCGGTGTCGAAGGCGAGGGCGACGATTTCGGTCTGGCCGTCGGCCACGATCTCTACCTGTTCGTCACCGGCCTCAGCCTGACCAGCAACACCGTCGCCTACCCGACCGGCGTCCGAGGCCCCGGTCCTCGGCCTTTCACCGGCGTGCCGGAAGGGTTCGGCAAGGCGCAGTGGATGGATAGCGGCGAGGAGCTGAAGGTGGAGCGCGAGGATGTCAAGCTCGTCCTCCACGCGACCAAGTACCCCTACGGCACCAATACTGTGATCCGCGTTGCGAAGCTGACGCGCTGAGCTCAAGCGTCATCCTGAAGCGAATCGCGAGTTTTGCGAGCGATTCGCGAAGGACCCAGGCGACCATGGAATCCGAGGTCCTTCGTCTGCGGCTCGCACCGCTCGCCTTAGACTTCAGGATGACAAGGCCGACGATCTGAGCGTCATCCTGAAGTGAAACGCGAGTATTGCGAGCTTTTCGCGAAGGACCCCGGTTGCGACGGGCCGCGGTTCCTTATTCGCTTTAAGCCTCACTCCGGCGGCCGACCAAGAAGGTCGCGCTACCGCTCAGGCTCGTGATCTCTCGCAACCTTCTGGCACTCGAGGTTGATCCTCTTCGCTTCCTCAACGGCTTTGATATCGAACCAGTCGAACGCCAGGTCGTCAAGTCTGGGATTGGTTGCCTGGATGATGGCGAGCTTCTTCGCTCGCGTTCTTCCTTTCAGTTGCTTCTCACGTGAGATCGCGTCTCGTATGTCGCCAAATTCCTCGACATAGACCAACCGGTCGCAGTTGTACTTATGAGAAAACCCGACAAAGGCTTTGGTTTTGTGCTTCCATATCCGATCGGAAAGGTCAGACGTGACGCCCGTGTAAAGAGTCCAGTGCTTACTCGCCACGATGTAGACCCAGGACTGGTGCATGCTCGATTATGGGCCAGCGCCGTCATCCTGAAGCGAATCGCGAGTTTTGCGAGCGGTACGCGAAGGACCCCGACGACCATGGAATCCGAGGTCCTTCGTCTGCGGCTCGCACCGCTCGCCTTAGGCTTCAGGATGACGAGTGTGTCGATCTGGTGCCGTCATCCTGAAGCGAAACGCGAGTTTTGCGGGCGGTACGCGAAGGACCCCGGCAATAGGATCCGAGGTCCTTCGTCTGCGGCTCGCACCGCTCGCCTTAGACTTCAGGATGACGAGGGCCGACGATTGTGCGATACCGATGAGTGCTACCAGGCGCTCTTCAGCTCGTGTGCCTCGAAGCTCACCGGCTTCCCCTCGATCCGCAGCCCTCGCTCAGTCGAGGTCGGAATCAGGAACAGCGGCATGTTCACGAGGCCCCGCTGCGCGTAGACCTCGACCGACGCGCGGTCGACGAGAAGGCGCAGGGCGACGTCGTGCGACTGAGCGGTCGTCCACCACGTGTACTGCCCGGTCAGTCCCGGGACCGATCTGTCCAGGGCCTTCAGCGTATCCGAGGGCGCGTCGTACGAGATCTTCGTCCCGTTCACAGTGATGGCGAAGGAATCCTCGAATCGCGCCTCGACATCCATCAGCCCGGACGCCGCCTCCCACAGCCCCGAGGCGTCTGGCTTCATTCGGGCCGCATGCAACTCCCTGATCTCGTCGACGGGCAGAAAGGTCAGCCGAGGACCCGCCGGCGTCGAGACCAGCCGCATCTCGGTCGGAAAGCCAAGCTGCTGGTTCCAGGCGCAGCCGGGAAAGACGGAGCCGTTGAACCAGGTGATCTGCACCCGCCGCCCCTTCGGCTCGTTATAGAAGGTCTGAGCTGCGTACGCGGTGTTACCGTAGTCGGAGCGGATCGAGTCGGTCTCCGGCTTGAAGGTCGAGCCGTCGAACGAGCCGACCCGGTAGTAGCCGCTCGCCCCCCAGAACACCCACTTCATCTCGTTCTTGTGCCCATCCAGCGGCAACTCGAAGAAGTCCGGGCACTCGCTCGCGTTCGGCATGTCGACCGTCTGTAGCTGGGTCCACGACCGCAGGTTCTGCGACGAAAACAGCCCGTAGTGGTTGCCTTCGAGATACAGGGCGAGAATCCACTCCTTCTTTGGCTCGTACCAGTTGACTTTCGGGTCCCGGTTGCCGCCGGCGAGCTGCCCGAGGACGGGGTTGCCGATGAACTTCGCGAAGGTGCGCCCGTCGAGGGAACACGATAGGCACTGCGTGAAAGGCTGGCCCTTGGAGGCGTCGTTCGTGCCTCCTGCCGCCGTGTACATGCAGATGAGCGCGCCCGCGCCAAGATGGGCGGTGTTCAGGGGATCGACGACGGCCGAGCCCGACCAGATGTCGCCGAGCGCGTCCGGTTCGATCGCCTCCGGCAGCTCCTTCCAATGCACGAGATCCTTGCTGACGGCATGGCCCCAGTACTTGTGGGCGCCGTTCACGTCGTTCGGGTCGTGCTGGAAGAACAGGTGGTATTCGCCTTTGAAATAGACGAGGCCGTTGGGGTCGTTGAGCCAGCCCTTCTGGGCGGTGAAGTGGAATTGTGGGCGAAGGGGTTCGGAATACGGCTTCTGGGACTGCATGGCGAGGGCGGCGGCGATGGCTAGCATGGGTGCGGTTGCCTGCAGTCTATCCCCTCGGGGCGAAAAAGACGGGAGAGACGAAGAGACGAATGACCCCGGCTCCGGTCGGCACAGGCCGCCCCTCCTCTTTCGTTCCGATCTATGGATGCCTCGGGCCACGGTGGCTGTCTCTGACTTGGACCCTCCTCAGCCACGTCCCCCGAGGCTTCTGCCGCTGTCGGACGGAGTAGCCTCGGGGCGCGTGCTTGGGGCGGAAGGGAGTCTCGGTCGATGCGCGCGACCCGAGGCATGGGAACCGCACCGAGAGGGGTCGCATTCGTCCGTCCCGACAAGGGGGGTGACTATAGGGCGGGACGAAAGGACGAATCGCTGGGGCTCCATGGCTCAGGGCGGGCAGACCCTAACGACCGGGCTCGGTCGGCTTCGGCTCGTGTAAGCCCTACCCTGAGCCATCCAAACGCGTGCCCGTCCAGTAATCTGCGCCACATGATCGCCGGACTTCTCTGCGCCCTCCAGACTGGACCCTCATTCGTCGACCGGACGAAGGAGCTTGGCCTGACCCTCGCCGACGGCCCCTCCTGCTGGATCGATTACGACCAGGACGGCTGGCCCGACCTCATCGCGGGGGGCACGCTCTGGCATAACGACAAGGGCAAGAGGTTCACGAAGGTCTTCGATCCCGGCCCTTGCGTCGCCGCCGATTACGACAACGACGGCTACGCCGACCTCTTCTCCTATTCCCAGCTCAAGCTCTGGCACAACGATCGCGGCAAGGGCTTTACCGAGGTCAAGCTGCCCGCCCTCCCGCCGACCGTCTCCCTCTGCGCCTGCTGGGGCGACTTCAACAACGACGGCTATGTCGACCTCTACGTCGGCGGCTACGAGGATTTCGACAAGGACATCACCTATCCGAGCTTCATTCTCACCAACCAGGGCGGGAAGTCGTTCAAGCTCACCTGGTCCGAAGCCCGCTATCGCACACGCGGCGTCACCGCCTGCGACTTCCGGCATTCGGGAAGCCTCGATCTCTACACCTCCAACTACCGGCTCATGCCCAATGAGCTTTGGATCAACGACGGCAAAGGCGTTTTCAAGGACGAGGCCGCGCAGTACAACGCCCTCGCGACCTCGCCCGGATTCGATGGCGGCCATTCGATCGGGGCCTGCTGGGGCGATTTCGACGACGATGGCGAGTTCGATCTCTTCGCCGGCAACTTCGCCCATCGGGACGACCGCGGCGATCAGCCCAAGAGCCGCTTCCTCCACAACCAAGGCCCTCGATACGGCTACCGCTTCGAGGACATGGGAACCTGCGGCGTCTTCTACCAGGAATCCTATGCCTCGCCTGCCGCCGGCGATTTCGACAACGACGGTTGGCTGGACCTGTTCTTCACGACCGTCTATGGGACGGCTTCCTTTGGTCGCCCGAACAACGCGGTGCTGTTCAAGAACAACGGCAACTGGATGTTCACGGACTCGACGGCAGCCGCCGGGCTCGCGAACCTGGAGCCGACCTATCAGGCCGCCTGGGCCGACATCAACCGCGACGGCCAACTCGATCTCGTGACGGGCGGCAAGCTCTTTGTCAATCAAGGGAACAAGAACCACTGGATCGAGGTGAGGCTGAGCGGCGACGGCAAGACGGTCAACCGTTCCGCGATCGGGGCCCAGGTGCGGCTCCGGCTCGGCTCCCGGGTCCTGGCGCGGCAGGTCGAAGCGGGCACCGGTGAAGGCAACCAGAACGACCTCACCCTCCATTTCGGCCTCGGTTCGAACCGCGGACCGGTGGATCTGAACATTTGCTGGCCGAACGGGAGGACACAGGTAGTTCGCGGAGTGAAGGCTGACAGGATCGTCGATGTGGCGCTCGGCTAACCAGAGCCCAGGGCTGAGCCTCCCGAGTCACAAGTCCGTATCATAAATGCAGATGGAAACGGGTTACCACGCGAGCTACCACTCCGACGACGAGTCTTGGGGCAAGGATCTCCCGCGCGCGCTCTCGGCTGACGAGAACCTGGACGCAGACATCGAGCTGATCGGACGGGCCATTCGCGAGTGGATTCTGGCAGGGAAAGACGGTAGCTTTCAGTCTTTGATGATCAGCTTTGCCGGTCCCATGGAGGGCTTGAGCCGGACTCCGCTGCCGACTGCCGAGGAAAAACTGGCGGTTAGCAAAAGTCAAGAGGACCGATTCTACACGCTCGGAGATGCAGCGAAGAGCCGTTTCGAAGCCGGCGACTTTGAGACGGCGCGAGCCTACGCTCTGGAACTGCAGACGATCATGCCATCCTACGATGAGGACTGGAACTACGGCAACGCGGTTGCCGCGGTGAACATTGTCTTGGGGAGACTTGCCCTTGAAGACGGAAGGGTCGAGGAAGCGGAGGCATTCCTCATCGAAGCCGGCAAGAGCCCTGGATCACCTCAAATGGACAGCTTCGGCCCGAATATGAGCCTGGCCCAAGATCTGCTTCTCGCGGGACGCCGGACGGCGGTCCTTGAATACTTCAAGCTTTGCGAGAAGTTCTGGACGAGGAAATTCAGCAAATTGGAGAAATGGACCGAAGACGTCGAAGCTGGAAGAGTCCCTGATTTCGGGGCAAACGTCGTGTACTAGCGCCCCCCGTTTGTCAAGAGGGAACTGATCCTCCCCAATGGCGATAGACATCCGTAAGGGCGTTCGGTTGATTAGTGGGCACCCAGCCGGTTCTCCCAGTCTTGAGCGGTGTGAAAAATGAAAGCGATCT
>DATJYD010000694.1:0-2152 GCA_035499755.1 Fimbriimonadaceae bacterium | reverse complement strand
GTCGACCAACTTCGGCTTGGAGAACTCGGGGACGTCGAACCAAGGGTTCAACTACACGATCTCGTCGGGGACGTACCGGGCGTTTCTGAACACCGTTCAGAACGACTCCCGATTCAAAGTTCTCGACACGCCTCGGATCTTTACGTCGAACAACGTCAAGGCGGAGATCAACGTCAGCCAGAAGCTTCCCTATATCACGAGCCAGGAGAGCGGACTTGCCGGAGGATTGATTTCGAACTATCAGTTCCAGGATGTCGGCGTGGTGCTGACGGTGACGCCGCGAATCACGTCGAGCGGTCAGGTCACGATGGACGTGGTCCAGTCGGCCGACGACCTCCAAGGCTTCACGACCTTCAACGCGCCGATCATCAACCACCGCGAGGCGACGACCACGGTCTCGGTGGCGGACGGGCAGACGATCGTGCTCGGCGGGATCATCCGGAACACGGTCACCGACACCGAGAACAAGATCCCCTTCCTCGGCGATATTCCGTTGCTCGGCAACTTGTTCCGGTCGAAGAGCAAGGAGGACAACCAGACCGAGCTGATGGTGTTCCTGACGCCGCACATCGTGAGGACCAACACGGACGCCCAGAAGCTGAGGAAGCAGGAGACCGGCGACCTCAGCAAGGAGTCGCAGAACAACTTAAACAAGCGCGTGCCTCCTCCCGACAAGTCGGGAGGAAACTAGCAGAGCCTGACACACGCATCTGGACTCGTCCATGCCTCGACGGAGCGGGGGCTTTCAGCCCCCGCTCGACCGAGGGTCGAGAACCTCGGGCACCGCATTTAAGCGGGACGCTTACACGCGTAGCCTGGCTCTTGAGCGCATTAGAGCCCAATGAGGCGCTTGCGGCGGCGAAGGAACAGCGCGCCGACGGCGAGAGCGGTCAGACTCGCGGGCTCGGGAACAGGCTGCAGTTGCAGGCCGTTCACGTCGACCTCGTTATCCGAATTGCCGGAGGCCGGCTCGTTCACCGAGATCGCCAGGTTTCCGGATGCATCGGCCGCGACGCTGGCAATGCCCGCATAGTTGCCGCCGTTGACGAAGACGCCTGCCTGGGGATCGCC
The DNA here is from genome assembly GCA_035499755.1 of Fimbriimonadaceae bacterium. Classification (GTDB taxonomy): domain Bacteria; phylum Armatimonadota; class Fimbriimonadia; order Fimbriimonadales; family Fimbriimonadaceae; genus JAEVZK01. The sequence goes on along the minus strand of DATJYD010000694.1, from coordinate 1,081 downwards.
CGTCGCCGCGAAATTGACTCCGTTCGCGTTGCCGGTCACCGCCCGGCTTCCATTCGATGCATCGTCCGACGAGACGAAGAGAATGAGCTGGTAGGCCTGATTCGGTGTCAATCCGGAGAGCCCCACCTGAATCCCCGCGGAGTCGCTGTACAAGTAATCGTGCATCAGCGGCTGATCGGGATTGGTCGGGCTCGTGTTGGCGGAGATGATCGCGCTGATGGACGAGTAGCTGAGTTGCACCGAAGTCGCATTGCCGAGCGAATCGTTCAAGGCGATGCCTGACCCCGATCCGGGATCTCCGTCGATCTCGTTCCACTGATCTCCGGCCGACCCGATCACGGCCGGCCCGGTCGCCTGGGTATAGCCGTAGGAATCGGAAACGAACGCGACGTCGACCAACTGGCTATAGCCGAAAGAAACTGCCCCAAGAGCAACGCACGAAACCGCCAAAACACGTCGGATCACGATAGTGCCTCCTTACGACATTTTAGTGTAGTTGACAACAAATGAGCGGAAGCCCCGCGACGAAGGGCCAAAGCTGGCAGAATTACCGTGCGGCCGCCTGGGGTACGGTTGGCGCGATGGCCCAGGAATACTCGACCCGCGAACTCGTCGTCGCCCGCTTAGCCAGCGTCCGAGCCGCTCTGGAAGAAGCGGTTTCGCGCCTCGACGAGCGGTTCCTGGATTGGGTGCCCGCCAACGGCATGAGAACGGTTCGCGGCCAGCTTCTCGAGATTGTCGGCACGGAAATCCAGTTCATGGCCCGGTTGCGGGATGGCGAGAGCTTGGCCTGGGAGCATGCCGAGGCCCGGATTCACGATCGCTCCCTGGCCGGTCTGAAGCAGGAGTTGGCGAAGCGGCGCGAGGAGACCCTCGCCTACATCGCCTCACAGCCGGACGAATGGCTGGAGCAGCCCGCCGGCTTCCCGACGAGTTGGCAGGAGACCCTCGGCCTCACCGATGCGCCGGTCGCCGAGGTGCTGCGCGGTCTCGCCCAGCATGAGGCATATCACACCGGCCAACTCGTCTCCTACCTCTGGGCTCGAGGCGACGATCCCTATCAGTGGTAACACCTGAGCCC
>DATJYD010000693.1:0-3737 GCA_035499755.1 Fimbriimonadaceae bacterium | reverse complement strand
TCGAAATGGCGAAGCAACAGCTTGCGATCGCCGCCAAGTATCTCGACCTCGATCCCGGCCTTCACCAGGTTCTCGCCTCCCCGCTCCGCTCGCTGATCGTGCGGTTTCCCGTCGTTCTCGACAACGGCGAAGTGGAGGTCTTCGAAGGTTATCGGGTGCAGCATAACCTCAGCCGGGGCCCCACGAAGGGGGGAATCCGCTACCACCCCGAAGTCGATCTCGACGAGACGAGCGCGCTCGCGATGTGGATGACCTGGAAGTGCGCGGTCGTCAACATCCCGTATGGCGGGGCCAAGGGCGGCGTGCGCGTCGATGTCAAGCAACTCTCCAAACGAGAGCTCGAAAAACTGACCCGCCGATTTATCTCCGACATCGGGATCGTCGTCGGCGAGCGCAGCGACATTCCCGCGCCGGACATCGGAACGAACGCCCAGGTGATGGCCTGGATCATGGACACCATGTCGATGCATGCGGGCCACACCGTGCCCGGCTGCGTGACGGGCAAGCCGATCGAGCTCGGCGGCTCCGAGGGCCGCGTGGAGGCCACCGGCCGCGGCGTCGTCGTCGCGATGGAAGAAGCGGCCCGGGTCATCAACCTCAACCTGAACGGAGCCAAGATCGTGGTGCAGGGCTTCGGCAACGTAGGCGCCGTCGCCGCCTATCTGGCGGAGGAGTGCGGGGCGACAATCGTCGGCGTAAGCGACGCGATGGGCGGCATCTACAATCCGGACGGCCTACCCGTGCGCGAGTTGCTGTCCCGCTATGGCAACCGCGAAGGCGGCATTCGCGAATACAAGAATGCGGAACCCGTCTCGAACGACGAGTTGCTTGCGCTCCCATGCGACGTTCTCATCCCGGCGGCGATCTCCGGCCAGCTTACGAAGGAGAATGCGGACAAAGTCAAGGCCAAGCTGATCGTCGAGGGCGCGAACGGGCCGACGACGCCGGAAGCCGACAACATCTTCAGCGACAAAGGCATCATGTGCGTGCCCGACGTGCTCGCCAACGCGGGCGGAGTCGTGGTCAGCTACTTCGAGTGGGTCCAGGATCTCCAGAACTTCTTCTGGGAAGAGAACGAGGTCAACAACCGGCTCACCCGGATCATGCGCGCCTCCTTCGCCACGGTCGAGCAGACCATGCGCAGCCACAAGACGGACATGCGCACGGCCGCCTACATCATCGGCGTGAAGCGCGTCGCGGATGCCACGATCAAACGCGGGATCTATCCCTAGGAGGGTGTTTCGTTGCATGTGCTCCTCATCATGTTAGGCAAGCCCTCCCGACCCCAACCGCCGTTCTTGGGTTTGGGGAAAAACGGCTTTACCACCCCTTGTTCCAGGGTGCGATCGGCGACTGAGAGCGGAATCCGAGTTGACGCCTTTCCTCACTATCGAAGGCGGCCCAAGGCAAAGCAACGGCTTCCTAGGCTCTTTCTCGCGTTACACTAATTCGACCCATGCTTACTCGCGCTCTTCCGCCCCTTTTCGCCGGAGGCAGACCGCTCGATCCAAGCGAGCGGTGCTTCGGCTTTCTGAGGTCCAGCATCGATTTCCTCGGAGATGCCGAAGCCTTGCGCGGCCGGATGGGTGAGGACGGGTACCTCTTCTTGCCCGGATTCTTCGATCGCGAGGAAGTGCGCTCGGTCCGGCTCGCGATCTGCGAGAAGCTCGCCGAAGAAGGCTGCCTCGATCCCGGGCATCCGGTGGAGCAGGCGATCGCTCGCGAGGGCGTGGACATGGCCTTCCGGCCCGATCTCGCGAACGCGAGCGACCCCCTGAAGGGGCTCGTTTACGGCGATCGCCTGATGGGCTTCTACGATCACTTTCTCGGAGGCAAAGCCCGGCACTACGACTTCACCTGGATGCGCGCGGTCTCGCCCGGAAATCACAGCGACCCGCACTGCGACATCGTCTACATGGGCCGCGGTACTCCAAACGTCTACACGGCGTGGGTGCCGCTGGGCGATGTGCCGATCGAAACCGGAGGCCTGATCGTTCTCGAGAATTCTCATAAGAACCAGAGTCTCAAGAGCACCTACGGTCAGATGGACGTCGACACCGCCTGCGAAAACAAAGATTCCCAGAGGGAGACGAACGCGCACGGGTATCCCGGCTTCGGCGCGCTGAGCGACGACGCGCCCGCGCTACGGGAGCAACTCGGAGGGCGTTGGCTAACCGCCGACTTCCGCATGGGCGACCTCCTGACCTTTCCGATGTTCACGGTCCACGCCAGCCTCGACAACCGGACCCGGGAGATTCGGCTCTCGAGCGACTCACGCTACCAACTCGCCTCGGAGCCCGTCGACGAGCGGTGGGTGGGAGAGAATCCTCCCGGCCATGGCGGAAAGATGATCAAGAGCATGATCTGCTGACCCGTCGCCGATGCCCTGACACAGGATCATGAGCTACGGGAGGGTGTCTCTTTGCACGTTGCCTTCTACTCATGTTAGGCAGGCCCCTCCCGACCCCAACCGCCGTCTTTCCCCAAACCCAAGAACGCCGGTCTTCAAGCATCTCCAGCGTCTGCACGCAAGGCCTACGCTTTTCGGCTTTCTTGCCGCTCCTAATACCGGCCGGGCGTAAAGCTCCAAGGGGCAAGAAAGTCGAAAAGTGCTCCGCAGCCTTGCGTGCAGACGCTGGAGATGCGATCAGTCACTCGTTCTTGGATTTGGGGAAAGACGGCTCACGACCCCCTGTTCCAGGTTGCGATCGGCGACCAGGAGGGAGCTTCCGAGGGTTCGCCCCCGACGCCCTTCCTAAGATTCGAAGGCAACTCAATGCAAAACAACGGCCTCCTAAGCCCCAAGAATGATGATCGACAAAGTCCGCGGTGGGCGCGACCAACCACGATCGAGCGCGACACGTCACCCTTCTCGCGCAGCAGGCACGGGCTGGAAGCCCGTGCTACCCATCGGCTGGAAGCCGATGCTACGCTCGGACGGAGTTCTGCGGCAGGGTTGCCCTGCGAACTTGTCGTGCATAAATCGGACGGGCGAGATCGAGCGCCACACGTCACCCTTCTCGCCCAGCAGGCACGGACTGGAAGCCCGTGCTACCCATCGGCTGGAAGCCGATGCTACGCTCGGACGGACCGGGGGGAGCGAGCCGGCTCAGAGACGGCGACCCCGACCTTGGAATCCGCGCAGCCGTAATACAGGAACCAGCGGTCGCGGAAGCGGACCAAGCCTTCGATGAAGGTGGTCCCATCCTTGTACTGCCCGGTCTTCTCCCACGGCATCTCGGGCTCGAAGAAGGGCTTGTCCGGCCGCTTTAGCAATTTCAGAGGATCGTGGGCGTCGAAGAGGGCCTGTCCGCCGCAATAGATGCCGGGGGGAAGATCGGGGTCGCGCCCGGCGTCGGTCGAATTCATGCCGTTGTAGAGCACGACGATGCCGTCCTTCGTCAGGACGGCAGCCGGCCCTCCTTCCGCGAGGTTGCTATCGAAGTACCCTTGGCGGGGCGGAAGCACGTCCACGATCTTTCCCTGCGAGTCGGTGAACGGCGTCCAGTGGATGAGATCGGCAGAACTCGCGGCCTTCACCCCGTCGTCCCCCCAATACATCCAATAGCTTCCGCTGATCTTCCTAGCGAGCAAGCGCCCGCCCACGACCGTGCTCACGATCGATCCAGACTTGGAGTGGACGTGCTCGAACGGCGTTCCCGCGAAGACCGGGCCATGCTTGATCCAATGCCGGAGGTCCTTGCTCGTCGCGACGGCCAGCCGAACCTCGCGCCGGT
>DATJYD010000692.1:0-3097 GCA_035499755.1 Fimbriimonadaceae bacterium | reverse complement strand
AGTTGGGTCGAGAGCGTGAAGCTGCCGTCGGAGGCAAGGTTCACAACCTGGGAATCGAGCGCCGTCGTCGAACCAGGCGCCCGGACCTCGACCGTCACCGGCGTTCCCGCGACAGCCGAAGCGGAGTAATTCTCCAGAACCACAACGCCGGAAACCGGAAGCGTCGGAATTGCCACGAACCCTTCTCCATTCCCGTTGTAGGTTCCGTATCCGACGATTCTGCCGCTGTTATTGAGGGCCGTGATCGTCAGTCCCGTCCAAGCGTCGCCGCTCGAATCGAGCACATCCGCGAGCTGCCGCATCATTCCGCCAGAGTAGATGAAGGGCCCGACCGGTCCGCCCACGTAGGTTTCGAGGTTCCCCACGATAAGCCCTGAGTCGTTGATCGCGCACGGGTAGGCGTAGTAGGGGGGAATCGTGCCGATGTCCTGCATCACCCCGCCGGAGTAGAGAAACCCGTGGATCGTTCCGTCGGCCGCAGTCGAGTATCCGACCACCTGATCGAGGTTGTTGAGCGCATAGGCTTCCGTGTTCGTCCGGACGCCTCCGCCGATATCGCCGAGATCCGTGGTCGTGCCGCCCGAATAAAGGAACGCATGCTCTACGCCGTGCACATAGCCGCCGTAGACCCAGTAGTAGCCGATCGATCCGACATAGTCGTTCGCATTGTTGATGGACTCGGCCTTGTCCACGCCGAGGGCGGTGAAGATGCCGCCAATGTAAGTAAAGCCCTGATAGCCGCCGTCTCCGTTCATGCCCCGGCCGACGATGTTGCCGGAGCTGTTGATGGACAGCCCCTCGGTGTATCCGCCGTCGATATTCCCGATCCGGTGGGCGGCGCCGTTCGAGTAGCGGAGGGCTTGGTAGCCCGGACCATAGCCGATCGCGGCGAGTTGGTCGCTGTCGTTGATCGCGATGCCGTCAGCGCCGTAAGGGTAGCCGAAGTCGCCGAGGTCCTGCATGATGCCATTGGAGTAGATGAAGGCGTGATCCTCTCCGGTGACGGGGTCGAAGCCCACGCCGGTGATATCCCCGTTATCGTTGATTCCGTATGCGTAAGCGCCGGCGAACGGGCCGTTGGGCGCAATCGGATAGATGGTGTAGTACTGCCCGCGAGCCGAAGCGGCGAGGCAGCCGACGATCAAGGCAGAAGCAATCTGTAATCCCTGGAAGAATCTCATGAGCACACTCCATGCGTCCCCCAAGACGCGAGCGGCCGAAACGCCGGCCGCATTTGCCGTGCATTATACGGGCACTTGCGCCAAAGTGCGCGTAAAGCTTCTGCAATGAACTGCTCAGTTATAGTCGACGTTCTTCGACTGATCGAGGCAGAAGCCGAGAATCCGGTCGGAGTCGGCCCGGCTCATCGTCCGGGCGATGGCCACGATCCCATCGAAGCTCTGGTTCAGCTTCCTTAGAGCAGCCAGCGCATCTCCGTACTTGAAGAGCTTGCCTCCGGGATCGTCGTTGTGCATCGACTGAATGTCCTTGCGGATCTTCTCGAGCTGCTTTCGGACACGGGAGACAACCATCGGCTTCGCTTTGGGACCCGTGTGCGTGATCAGCGAGTAGAGGAGATCCTCGACCTGCCCCGGCGCGGACGCCCACATCGTGTTGAACATCGTGCCGCCCTCGGATTCGCAGTAGCCCGCGTCCACGGAGGCGACGGCGAACGTGTCGAGGAGCCCGCGGAGCCTCGTGAGCCGGATCCGGCGCGACGAGTCGGCGATGCCTCTCAGGAGCCGGTCCCCGCGCTTTTGGGCGACCTCGCTGTAGATACCTGCCGCCTCCGTCATGCTGGCGGTCGAGTCGCCCTCCTTCGAGGTGAAGAAGCTCATCCATTTGTCGGCGCCCATACTGAGAATCTGGGCTTCTGTCTTGCCGTGGGTATCGTGGGTGTCCTGCGCGGAGGCGAAGCCGGCTGAGAAGAGAAGAAGCAGGACAAGCGCGAGGCGCGACATCGGCCTGAGTATAGGCCCTCTGCGGGCGCCTGTGGAACTTTCCGCGGTTGGCGGCTATTCTAGCATTCGCAGGATGATGGAAGAAGGGAAGGACTCAGGGCCCTCGACCCGGATCGAGGTAAAGCATCCAGTCGCCATCCGGTGGTTCCACTGGCTCAACTTCCCGATTCTCTTTGCGATGATTTGGAGCGGCCTGCTCATCTATTGGGCCAACGACGTGTATCGCTTCTTTGGATTTCACCTCCGCTTCTCGGATGGAACCTACGCGGCTCTCCACTTGAACAACCGGCTCTGGTATGGAATGGGGTGGCATTTCCTCTTCATGTGGCTGTTCACGATCAACGGGATCGCCTACGTGCTCTACACCGCGATCAGCGGCGAATGGAGAACCCTCGTTCCGAATCGGAACTCGTTCGCGGAGGCCCTCCACGTCGTGCTCTACGATCTCAAGCTGCGCAAGGAGGCGCCGCCTCCCCGAAAGTACAACGGAGCCCAGCAGATCGCCTACACAGCGGTCGTCTTGATGGGATTCGGCTCGCTCATCACCGGGCTCGCGATCTATAAGCCGGTCCAGCTATCCTGGCCGATCCTGCTCGGAGGTTATGGAGTCGCGCGCTTTCTCCACTTCTGGCTCATGGTGGGCTTTGTCCTCTTCTTCGGGATTCACATCATGCAGGTGATCCGGGCCGGTTGGCCGAACTTCCGCGGGATGCTGACGGGACGTGATCTCGTCGAGGTGAAGGAGGCGAAGCCGCTCGCGGCCATCGACGCGGAAACAGCGGAGGCTGTTACATGAGCGAAGATCCAAGAGAACAGCCAGCTACGCCCGAGGCGGAGATGCGGCGTCTTACAAGGCGCAGTTTGATCTGGGCGGGCATCGCGGTCCTCGGAGGCGGCGCGGCCCTGGAGTATCTGAACCTGGCCCCGCAGGAAGCTGGTCTGGAATGGCCGCTACGCCGCGCTCAGAGCCTCAACACCGGAGTTTGGGAGCGGCTGTTCCGTTCCTCGGCCGATTCGCCCGGGTTCAGCCCATCCCAGCGCACGTTCGCCCGCGTGAATGGCGGCTATGGCCTCGGCGCCGATTTCGATCCCGCGAAATGGACTTTGAAGGTCGACAACAGTCGGGGCCAAGCCGA
>DATJYD010000691.1:0-2679 GCA_035499755.1 Fimbriimonadaceae bacterium | reverse complement strand
CCCTGCCCCAGACCATGAGCGATTTGACGAGCGACTCCCCGAAGCCCAGTCGGCGGCGAGTTGGATCGGTCGCAATGTCGAAGAGCCAGACGATGCCGTCGTCGATGATCCCGAGTCCGCAGGCTACCGTCTCGCCTTCGTGACGTAGCGAGGCAAAGGCGCGGGGCGTGGGAAAGTGCTCCAAGAGCGTGAGGAAGCTCGGCCGGTCGCGGCGGCCGCTGCCCTCTTCGTAGACCTGCATCCAGGGCTCGTCGGGATCTTCGACGAGCAGCTCTTCAGTAGCAAGCGCCGGCATCGTCGACTTCGGGTCTGGCCGGTTTCCGGAGCGGAGTGTATTCCGCGCGCCCAGGGCGGCGGTTTGGACGTGCGCTTCCGCTTCCTTCCGATAGCCCCGCGCCTCCAGGCGGTCGTCCATATCCGGGGGCGAACAGAGCGGGTGAAGGCGGAAGCGCGGCGGCAAGCCTCGCAAGCGATACCAACTCTCGACCGCCGCGATCGCGGCGTCCGTGTCCCCGACCGGCCCTAGAGGCTGAGCGCTGTTCGCCCGCTGCGTATATCCGCGCGCGGCCCGCAGAATCCATCCCTCGATCGCACCGGTTTCGATTGCCGGCCAAGCCCGCAACCCCGACCGCTCGATCCTCATCAGCTCAGTCCGGTCCACAAGACATTATTGACCGTCCGCGTGTCTTGGGGCCGTTGCCTGCATTGGGTTGCCTTCGGTGATGACAAAACTGCTACGCCGGAGGCTTTGAACCGCCCGTGGCCTCCCCGTTTTTCTTCCTCCCTATATAGGCACCCACTTAGGGAGGAAGAAAAACTCCCACCCCCGAGGGCGACGCAATGCACCCGCGCACTCCACTCCCAACCCAAATCCCAAGCTCCCTGTCCCCGTTTTCCACCACCCGCTTGCTCGGCAACCCGCCGGTAAAATCGGGCCAGGTAGGAGAGAAATGAGTCTCAACAAGCAAACCGTCGAAGATATCGATGTCAACGGCAAGCGCGCGCTTGTCCGCTGCGATTTTAACGTCCCTCTTGACGGCGCCCGCATCACCGACGATCGGCGCATCACCGAAGCGCTTCCCACCATCAAGTACCTGCTCGACCACCACGCCGCGGTCATTCTGTGCAGCCACCTTGGACGCCCCAAGGGCGGGCCGGCCCCCGAGTTCAGTCTCAAGCCGGTCGCTGAGCGCCTCAGCGAGCTGCTTGGCAAAGAGGTGAAGCTCCTTCCCGACTGCATCGGCCCCGAGGTCGAAGCCGCCTGCGCCGCCATGAAGCCGGGCGACGTCGTCCTCCTCGAGAACGTCCGCTTCTACAAGCAAGAGGAAGGCAACGATCCCGAATTCGCCAAGAAGCTCGCCGGCCTGGCCCAGATTTATGTGAACGACGCTTTTGGTACGGCTCACCGAGCCCATGCCTCAACCGAGGGCGTCGCTCACATCTTGCCCGGCGTCGCCGGATTCTTGATCCGTAAGGAACTGCAATACCTCGGCCAAGCCATCGGCAACCCGGCCCGGCCATACATCGCGATCATGGGTGGCGCCAAGGTCAAGGACAAGATCGAGGTGATCGAAAACCTGCTCCCGAAGGTCGACAAGCTCCTCCTCGGCGGCGGCATGATCTTCACCTTCTTCAAAGCCCAGGGCCATGAGATCGGCAAGTCGCTGCTCGACGAGAGCAACCTCGACTTCGCCAAGAGGCTGCTTGACGAGAATCCCGGCAAGATCGTGCTTCCCACCGACGTCGTCGTGGCGAGCGAGCTGAATCCGGACGCGGCGACCGAGGTCGTTTCCGTCAACGCGATTCCCGCCGACAAGATCGGCGCGGACATCGGCCCCGCGACCCAAAAAGAGTATGCGGCGCTCATCAAGGAAGCGAAAGTCGTCGTCTGGAACGGCCCGATGGGCGTGTTCGAGATGAAGCCGTTCGCGGCCGGCACCAAGGCGGTCGCGGATGCGATGGCGGAAAGCGGCGCCACGACGATCGTCGGCGGCGGCGACTCCGCGGCTGCGGTCGAGAAGTTCGGGGTGGCGAGCAAGATGTCCCACGTCAGCACGGGAGGCGGCGCGAGCCTCGAATTCCTCGAGGGCAAGTTCCTCCCCGGAATCGCGGCTCTTCAGGATAAATAGAGCCTGCGCAAAGCCCCCTCCTTCCCGATCGAACGGGATCTGCCGACCTCCCCGGCACGAACCGTCCGGACAGAAGGAGGGGGAATTCGGCCCGTGGCCGACAATCCTGGCTTGGTCAGGTGGTCGCGCGATGACGCAAGGGCACAGCGGGGAGGCCGAGCGCGTCCGATTGGTCCGTCGTCACCCGGATCAGCCGCTCCAAAATGACCTTGACCGCTCCCGCCAACGGGAAGGCGATGATCATCCCAACAAGCCCGAAGAGGGCGCCTCCGCTGAAGATCACGAACATCGAGACGACCGGGTGAAGGCCGACCGAGCCTCCGACGAGCCTGGGATAGACGACATTGTCAAAGATCAGATGGACGGCCATGTAGAGAATGGCGGCCACGATCCCAAAGGTCCAGGAAGAGCTGAAGTGCAGGAAGAAGTCGCCGCTCTTCGTGCTCAGGCCGGTGACGAGAACGATGCTCGCCATGCAGATGATGCCGTTCAGATACGGGATCAAGTAGACGGCCCCGAAGATCACGCCGAGCAGAACTGCGTAGGGGAC
>DATJYD010000690.1:0-3179 GCA_035499755.1 Fimbriimonadaceae bacterium | reverse complement strand
CCCGCCAACTAATGAAATCGGTCTCATTGAAGCCATGGTACCAAGCCGGGAAGCCAAGAATGAAGCCGCAAGTACAAGTGGATAGCCGCAATTTCACGCGTGCCGGGAGGCCCCCGGGGAATTGGCGGTGCCGGCCTATCGTCCTCGCGAAGGCGGGAGACGTATACTCCTTCTAAGGTTCGAATCACCCGGTCGATCGAGGATGCTCGGCCGGCCCCGCCGCGAGGGCGGGAATCGCAGGGCAAGCCCTGCCGCTACGGATGGGAAGAAATGGTCGCGGCGCCAGAGATTTCACACAACTGGGAGGACCCGGAAGGCTTACACAGCCTTCTCGAGACCATTCGCGAGCAGCGGCCAAATGCCGACATCAAGAAGATCCGCTACGCCTACTTCCTCGCCGAGAAGGCCCACACCGGCCAGACCCGGGATAGCGGCGAACCCTACATCACCCATCCGCTCGCCGTCGCCGCCATCCTCGCCGACCTCCGGATGGACGACGATACGATCATCGCATCCCTCCTTCACGACGTCATCGAAGACTCCGAGCTTTCTCCGGAAATCATCCGGGGCAGCTTCGGCGAGGACGTGCTTGAACTCGTCGAAGGCGTCACCAAGCTCAAGTTCAAACCCGCGAACGAACTGAGCGACCGCCAGCGGGCGAGCGCGGAGACCGTGCGTGCCGCCGAAAGCCTCCGCAAGATGCTCCTCGCCATGGCCAAGGACTTCCGGGTCATGGTCATCAAGCTCGCCGACCGCCTGCATAACATGCAGACCCTCGACGCCCTCGAGCCTTCCCGCCGCACCCGCATCGCCAACGAGACCCTCGACGTCTACGCGCCGCTCGCCGCCCGCCTCGGGATCTGGCAGATCAAGTGGCAGCTCGAAGATCTGTCCTTCAAACACCTCCACCCCCACGAATTCGAGCACGTCTCCGAACTGGTGGCGAAGTCGCGCAAGCAGCGCGAGCAGGAGCTGAACGAGTCGGTCCTAAAGCTGAAAGAGCGATTCCAGCAGCGAGGCATCCGAGTCGTCGACGTGCGCGGCCGGCCGAAGCACCTGTATTCGATCTTCAACAAGATGGTCAAGCAGGGCGTCGAGTTCGAGGAGATCTACGATCTGCTCGCGCTGAGGATCATCGTCGAGACGGTCCCGGAGTGCTACCTCGCCCTTGGTATCGTTCACGAGCTTTGGGTGCCGATCCCCGGCCTGTTCTACGACTATGTCGCGAAGCCGAAGGCCAACGGCTATCAGTCGTTGCACACCAAGGTGCTCGGCCCGAACAACACGCCGCTCGAAGTCCAGATCCGGACGATGCAGATGCACCAGGTCGCCGAGTACGGAATCGCCGCCCACTGGAGCTACAAGGAAGGGAAGGCCGCGCTCGATGAAAGCGCGCGGCTCTCGACCCTGCGCCAGCAGCTTTTCGACTGGTCCTCCGACGCGCGTACGTCGAGCGACTTCCTGCGCTCCCTTTCCACCGATCTGTTCAGCGAGCAGGTCTTCGTTTTTACGCCGAAGGGCGACGTCATCGACCTGCCGCGCGGCTCGACTCCGGTCGACTTCGCTTTCCGGGTCCACTCGAAGCTCGGCCTCACGCTGATCGGGGCGAAGGTGAATGGGCTGATGGTGCCGCTGAGCACCCGTCTCAACAACGGCGACGTCGTCGAAGTGATCACGCGCTCCAATGCCCAGCCGTCGCTGGACTGGCTCGAATTCGTCAAGTCCGCCCACACTCGCAACAAGCTGCGCGCCTTCTTCCGGAAGCAGACCAAGGACGCCGACGCCGCGCGCGGCAGGGAAGCGCTCGAAAAGGAACTCCGCTATCTGGGTCTCGATCCGAAGGGCTACCTCGGCGAGGAGAAGCTGAACGAGATCGCGAAGGGGATGAGCGGGGTCGAGAACGCCCAGGACGTGCTCGCCAAGGTCGGCATCGGTCAGGCCTCGGTTCAAAGCGTCATCGGAAAGCTCCGGGGAACGGTCCAGGAGCAGCCAAGCCCCGACCGGATCGAGGTCCAACGGACGAAAGAAGGCAAGGTCGGCCTCTTCACGACCGGCGTCGACAACGTCATGGTCCAGCGCGCGAAGTGCTGCAGCCCGATCCCGGGCGATGAGGTCGTGGGGTACGTGACGCGCGGCCGTGGGATCATGATCCACCGCAAGGTCTGCCCGAACGCCCAGAACTACATGGTCCACGAGCCGGAGCGCCTCCTCCACTACGATTGGCCGCCGGATGGGCACCTCTACTCAGTCGCCCTTAAGATCATCGCGGTCAACCGCCAGGGCCTGCTGATGGACATTTCGACGATCTTCGGAGAGTCCAAGACGAACGTGTCGGCGGCCAAGGTGCGGACCCTCCCGAACCAGACGGCCGAACTGGAGCTTACGATCGACGTGTCGGACACGGCTCACCTGCAGCAGGTGATGACGAAGATCTCCAACTTCACGGACGTGATCTCGATACTCCGGCTGTTCGGGCGGACGGCGAAGTAGGAACTAGCCTAATCCCATGTCTAGAGCACATGCCATGCGTCGTCGGCCCCTTGCATCGGTCGGCGAGACCCTCAGAGCGTCCGCGTCACCTTCTGGATGAACTGCGGCTTGTCCGGGTCTTCGCCGCGTTCGCGGGCGCAGGATAGGGCCAGCCACTGGCCGTAGACGATCTGCCACAGAGGCAGGATCTCCTCCGAGACGGCGCCGGGAACCGGCGCGGAGAGAACGGCGCCGCCTTGCTTTGCGAGCCCATCGCTGACCGGGTCGAAGGCGAGAAGGGCGCTGCCAGGACCGGCGAGGGCTTTGGGCCCGTGCTCGAAGTCGGAGGTCGAGTAGGCCTTGGCAGGAATGAGGGCGCATTCCATCAGCTTGAGAGCGGTCTCGTTGGCCGTGCTGAAGCTGTAGCCCCTGCCGAGCGCGAAGATCGGATTGGAGTCAAGCACCTGGGGAGCGTGGCTCTCGGCGGCTTGGCGGGCAGAGTCGCACCAGGCGTCCGTCGGAAGCACCGGCTCGGGCAAGGGCGCGCCGAGCGCGCGAACCGCCTGATAGACGGCGAGGAGGGTCGCCGTGTAGGTCTTCGTGGCGGCAACGGAGTTCTCGGGGCCGGTCTCCAAAAGGAGCGCGAACTCGGCTTCGCTCGCGAGGCGCGATCCGGGAGTATTGGTAATGGCCAGCGTCGCGTGGCCCTG
>DATJYD010000689.1:0-4326 GCA_035499755.1 Fimbriimonadaceae bacterium | reverse complement strand
GCGATGTGGGTGCCGGAGATCACCGCCCGGCACTACGAGAACAAGGAGGCGCTGGCGGAGGACGTGATCGCGATCCTTCGGGCGGAGGCGCGCGAACTCGTCGAGGCGGGCGTCGACTTCATTCAGTTCGACGAGCCGGTGTTGACCGAGTTGGTTTTCACGCAGGGCCAGACGCGAACCTTCATGTGCGCCGCCCTCGCGGCAAGAAAGGACCCGGCTGAGGAGCTTGCCTTCGCCCGACACCTGATCAACCGCGTTGTGGAGGGTCTGGAGGGGGTGCGGACGGGGCTGCACGTATGCCGGGGGAACTGGAGCCGGCAGGAAAGCACCTTGCTCAGCGGTTCCTACGCGCCGTTGAAAGACACGTTCGAGCACGTGAACGTCACCCAACTCGTGCTCGAATACGCGACCCCTCGGGCGGGCGAGGTGACGGCGATGGAGGGCAAGGAGCTTGGGATGGGGGTCGTGAACCCGCGGACCGAGACGATCGAGACCCCCGAGGAGATCGTCGCCCACGTTCGGGAGGCGCTGAGATTCCTTCCCCCTGACCGGATCTTCCTGAACCCAGATTGCGGATTCGGCACGTTCTCCGCGCGGCCGATGAACGAGCTGCCGGCGATCCGGGCAAAACTCGCCGCGCTCGTCGCCGCCGCACGCGAGCTACGTGCCTCGATCTAGCGGAAACGCGTTTTGCCATCGATCGTCCCAAGGGGAATGCTCGGCGACGACGTTCTGCCGGCCCCTACGGCCCCGCGTTCAGCATGAGTCCACTCAAGGTGTCGCCGTCGCCATCGAATATGCACCAGGCACCCCAACGTGCGAAGCTGTGAAGCCTTCCGCCAAACCGGCTCTTGAGCCCTCCCGGAAAGTCTACAAGCCCCCTGCGCCTTATCAAGCCCATTGGGTCTAGCTTGGCGTGTAGGGCTTGCTCGACCTCGCGGCGGGTCATCCCGGCATGAAGCACATCGAGGAGGCCAAGACCGGTCTTCGGCAGGAGGATCTTCGCGGGAGCCGAGCGGTCACCTCCCATGCCCAGGTCCAGATTCAAGCTCTCGACAATGTACCCTCGGGGCGATTTGAACCCTCCGTCAGCTTCGATGAACGTATCCGTCGTCGCGTCATACCACATCTGATTTCCGTTCGGACTCATGGAGGACTTGCCGCCCATGGTGGCCCCCTTTCCAAAGGCCCGCCGAAGCTCCTCTAGAGTAGTCACGCCAAGGGTGATCCCCGCGGCTTGGCCGATCGCAGGAACATCGGCGCGCTCGGCCTTCACCTCGTCGCGCAGCTTCGCCAGTTCGTTTGGGGCGATGGACTTCGGCGGCGGTCCGACTTCGGGCGGCTCGTAGTGGTAGAGGACCACGGAAAGATCGGTAACGGTGAGAAAGCAGGCTTCGTTTGCACCGGCGTAGTCGAAGTTCAGTTCGAGATCAGGGCGCCCGTTGGAAGTGTGGATGGCGTGACCCGCGTAGGGCTGCTGCATGCTGGGAAAGTAGAGCTTCCAGTCGGGCTTGCCCTTGAGGGCGATCTTGAATCCGTGCGCGATCGCCTGGGGCCTTTCCGGCGAAGCATAATTCCACGCAGGGTAGATCGTGGTCGAGTCATCGTGATAGTTGATTTCGTTTGAATACGCCTCGGAGCGATATCCCAGGTTCTCCAGGAACCGCAGTTGGGGCCGGTCGAGCGGTTGGATCACTCCCTTCGGCAGCGGAATCGTGCCGGGCGGCCGGTGAGGCTCTTGCATTCCAAGCGCGGTGCGCGCAAAGAAGGGGCACGCGAGCACGGCGAGCAAGCTGAGCGCCCCTAGACCGACTTGGACTCGGGACGCGCTCACCGCGCCTGTCCAGAGTGACCAAGCGCCCCCTTCTAGCTGGGAGTTTTCCTCTGCCTTCACCATTCCCCGCCTTCCGCCCTTTATTATACTGCACTGGCGTGGAGGGAACCTCCGGATTCACAATCGCGAAGCTAAGAATCAATGGACCATACGGTATGATATGGGTATCCGTATGAAGACAACCGTTAATATTCCAGATGGTCTGTTTCGGAAGGCCAAGGCCTTCTGCGCCGAGAACGCCATCACCCTGACGGAACTGGTCCAGAAAGCTCTGCAGGATGCCATAAGCAGCCGGGGCGTGGAGCAAGGGACGTTCAAGCTTGCCGACGGCCGCTTCAAAGGGGAGTTGGGGCTGCGGCCGGGGATCGACCCGGCCGATTGGGCGACCATTCGCGATCTGACCTACGAGGGCCGCGGATCTTGATCGCGCTGGATACGAACATCCTCGTCTACAGCCATCGGCCGGAGATGCCTTTTCATGGACGGGCGGTCGACGTGGTCCGAAAGCTGGCGGAAGGCCAGGAGCCATGGGGGATTCCCTGGCCTTGCATCCACGAGTTCCTGGCGATCGCGACTCATCCGCGTATCTTCGTTCAGCCGACGCCGATGGCCGATGCGTTGAGGCAGGTCGCGTTCTGGAGGGCCTCGTCGACGTTACGGCTTCTCGGCGAATCCACCGGTTACTTTAGCGTGCTTCAGAGCGTTCTCGAACGAGCCGAGGTTTCAGGCCCACGCACCCACGATGCCCGGATCGCGGCGATCTGCATCGCCAACGGCGTCGGCGAGCTTTGGTCGGCGGACCGCGATCTTTCCCGATTCACGGGGGACCTTCGGATACGGAATCCGCTCTAGAACCCGAATGGTGCATGAGCGTTTCTTTGCCTCCGGGACCCCGCCCATCAGCCCATCAGCCGATCAGTCCATCAGCCCATCATCCCTTACACCGTCGCCCGAGTCCGGGCGACGATCTGCTCCAGAAAGACCGCGTTGGTCGGAGTGCGCTTGATGAGCTTGATGAGCTGATCCGTGGCTTCCCAGTTATTCTGCTGGTTGGCGACCATCCGATGGAGCTGCACGACCGCTTCGAGTTCGTCCTTGTTGAACAGCTTCTCCTCATGCCGCGTCGACGACTTCTTGACGTCGATGGCCGGCCAGATTCTGCGCTCGGCGAGGTCGCGATCGAGCACGATTTCCATGTTGCCGGTGCCCTTGAACTCCTCGAAAATCGCGTCGTCCATCTTCGAACCGGTGTCGATCAGCGCCGAGGCGATGACCGTGAGCGAGCCGCCTTCCTCGATATTCCTGGCCGATCCGAAGAACCGGCGCGGGCGATAGAGCGCGGCCGGGTCGAGACCGCCTGAGAGCGTTCGTCCGGACGGATTGATCGTCAGGTTCGAGGCCCGCGACATTCTCGTCAGGGAGTCGAGCAGGATCACGACGTCGCGCCCAGACTCGACCAGGCGCTTCGCCTGCTCTAGGCAGAGATCGGAGACTCGCATGTGGTTCTCGGCCGGCTCGTCGAAGGTCGACGAGATGACCTGGCCGCGGACCGAGCGCTTGAAGTCGGTGACTTCCTCCGGGCGTTCGTCCACGAGAAGCACCATGAGGTAGCACTCGGGGTGGTTCGTCGTGACCGCGTTCGCGATCGTCTTGAGGATCGTCGTCTTACCGGCCTTGGGTGGCGAAACGATGAGGCCGCGCTGGCCCTTGCCGATCGGGGAAATCAAATCGATGAGCCGGCCGATGACGTTATCGGGCACGGTCTCCATCTCCAGGCGCTCGTCGGGGTGGAGCGGCGTCAGCTCTTCGAACGTCTTGCGCTTCTGCATCTCGGGCGACTGGGAGCCGTAGCCGTTGACGCTCTCCACGCGCAGCATGCCCTGGTACTTCTCGCCTTCCTTCGGCTGCCGGACCTGGCCATAGACATGGTCCCCGGCCCGCAAGTTGAACTTCTTGATTTGCGACTGGGAGACGTAGACGTCCTGAGGTGAGGGGTTGTAGTTCTCGCGGCGCAGGAACCCCCAGCCATCGTTCAGGATTTCGAGAATGCCGCGGGCGTAGATGGCCTCGTGCTTGGCATTCTCCTTTTCGAGAAGCTGCTCGATAAGCTCGTTCCGCAGGAGATTGGGTGAGAGCTTCGCGGCCTTCGCGAGCTTGAGCAGCTCGGCCGGAGTCTTCTGGTCATAAAAGTTGTAATCGATTTCGGGCAGGCCCTCGAGATCGCTTTGATCCTGCTTGGGAAGGCCCTCGCTGCGATTGCCGCGGCCACGCCGCCGGCCACCGCCGCCGTCTTTTCTTGGACGAAACTGATGCGTCATATTGCTCCTGAGGAGTTATTTGCCCTTCGGGAAGGATTGGAGGATTGAGGATTGCAGGATTGGGTTGGGTTTGTAGCCCATCCAGATCCCCTTGCCCTTCAACTTGCCCAATAAGGGCTTGGTGTTATGGGGAGCGATCACCCTTCTCTGAGGATGGCGATATACGGAAGATTT
>DATJYD010000688.1:0-3918 GCA_035499755.1 Fimbriimonadaceae bacterium | reverse complement strand
TCCACTCACACCTATCAAACCACAAACCACCGGCACGAGCCTACTCCTCCCCCTCCAGGTCCGATTCGAACATCTCTTCCATCTCGTCGGAGGTGTCTTCGTCCATCGCTTTGCCCATCTCGCGCACGATCTCGCGCATCTGGGAAGGGGAGTCCGGTTCTCCCATCGCCTCCATTCGGTCGGCGATCTCGTCGATCCGGTCGTCCTCATTCCGGTACCGGGCGAAACGGCTGACGAGCTTGGCGGTGTTCGAGCTTCCGCAGAAGGGGCATTTTTCGTCGTCGTCCACGGCGACGACTCCCATCAGGGCCTGGAATTTCCTGCCGCAATCGGAGCAGCGATATTCGTAAACGGGCATGAGACCGATAGATTCTAGCGCGCATGATTGGGAGTTAGTGCGACGAGGTTGCGGCTCGGCGTTGGGGTAGCTTGAGCCGAGAACGGGCCCGATCAAACTCCCGCTCGATCACTCCTCCACTCCGCAGCCTTCCATACTCCCTCCCCATGACCCCTCCCCGAATCACCGGCACCTTCCTCGACGAGATCACCCACGACATCCCGAGCCAGAACTGGGGAGAAGCCGACTGGCGGCGGGAGTTCGAGCTGTACACCCGCATCGGCATCGACACCGTGATCGTTATTCGGGCGGGCTATCAGAACAAGTGCATCTTCCCCGCGAAGTCGATTCCCGACCTTTTGCCGGTCTATGAGGATCTCGCGGAGATGTTCCTCAGCCTCGCCGACGAGTACGGGCTCAGCCTCTTTTGGGGAACCTACGATTCCGGCTTCTACTGGTGGCGGCGAACCTGGTGGAAAGAGGTCGATCTCAACAAGGCGTTCATCGACGAAGTCGTCGAGCGGTATGGCCACCATCCGTCCTTCAAGGGCTGGTATCTCAGCCACGAGACCGGCAAGAACGACGCCCACATCATCGAGCTCTTCAACCACATCGGCGGGCACTGTCGCCAAACGAAGGATCTCCCGATCCTGATCTCGCCCTACCCGCAGGGCGCCAAGCAGAGCGGCCCCGCCGCGATGACGCTGGAGGAGTCCTTCGATCACTGGGATCGGATCTTCGCGGAGACGCAGGGCTCCTTCGACCTTTGCGCCTTCCAGGACGGGCAGGTGCACTATCAGGAACTGCCGAGCTTCATCGATGGCATCCGAGGGCTCGGTGAGAAGTACGGGGTCACGATCTGGTCGAATCTGGAGACCTTCGACCGCGATATGCCGATCAAGTTCCCGCCCGCCGACTGGCGGTATCTACGGTTCAAGCTCGAGACAGCGGCTCCGCTCACGGAGAAGATCATCACTTTCGAATTCCCTCATTTCATGTCGCCCCACTCCTGCTATCCGGCGGCTCACAACCTGTTTCGGCGCTACTGCGAGTTCGCGGACATCGATCCTTAGCTGCAAGTCCTTGCAGGGAGTGCCCTGCGAAGAGTTCACGCGAAGCAAGCCCGAAGAGGCTCCGGCGCCCCGTGGCCTCTTTGGTCTGATTCTGAGCTTTGCGGCCTTGACCGCCTTGGTTGTCGCGCCGGTCTTCGCGCAACTATGCTCCCGCGCGTGACGACTTGGGACGTACAATAAAACTATGTGGCTGTGCGCTCTGGAGGGCAGACAGGCATCTGGAAACCCGGATCCCCGCGGCCTAACCCCACCCCAGTCGCCTCCGCCTTGCGCTCCTCCTCCCAACTTACGCTCGGTAGTTGGCCTGATCCTTGGCTCCGGCTCTGTGGTGCTCTCGATCCCGACAGTGGGGCTCGTCTGTCTGATTTGGCACAAGTCTGGGCCCTGTGTAGGTTCCGACATTTTGGCTCTCCCCCTCCAAATGGCTGCGATTCTCTCTTTAGCCGGAATGGTTCTGGGCGCCGCCGCGATCCCTCTCGGACAGAAGTCGCGAGGGAAGTTCGGCCTTCTTCTTAGCGCCGCGGCACTGCTCGGCACGATATTCACGCCGGTCTTCGCTTGCGGCTAGTAGTCCGATCTCCCTGACTAAGCTAAACAATCCCGCCTCCTTGAACGTCCTTCCAGTCAAAGCCCCTAATGTGGCTTTCTGGAGGTTCTCATGAGGGCAGCGACACTCGGCATCGGCTCCGTTCTTGCGGCGGCGACGGCTATCACGATCTCACTCTATGCGACGGCCCATGCGCAGGGCACGGCCCAGGCCGGTCCCCCGCCCGCCGGGCCGCGCGGCATCACGGGGGCTCAGGAGGTCCAACAGGCTCCGCGTCCGGCCGCCGGCCAGGTCGGTCAGTTCTTCGGCGGAGGCGCGATCGCCGCCGATCAGGGAGTGGTCTACGTTTTGCGGGGGAACTTGCTCCTTGCGGTGTCCGGCGCCGCGAACGGAGGGAAGATGCGGGTCCTGGACCGCATCGAGCTTCCAGGCCCGAACCGTCCGGAGAATCCGTTCCGGCAGCCTGGTCAGCCGGTCCCCCCGGGAAACCGGCAGCAAGGCAACGGCGGAGCCCCTTCGAAGGGAGGGTAGCCGCCGAAGGGGTATAACTGACAAACGACTCGCGACGGCAGAGCTTGCTCTGCGATTTCGTTGCGTCAGGCGCGCCGCGCCCAGGAGGATTTCAACCAACCATGTCCGTACTTCAAGTCGAGGCGCGGGGAAGCGCCAAACCGGCCCAACTCCGGCGCAAGGGCATCCTGCCAATGGCCCTCGTTCAGCGCGACCATTCCACCAAGCTGATCCAGGCGCCCGAAGCCGAACTTCGCAAGGCGATCGCCCATGCCGACGGTCTCGGCCGGCTCGACATCGAGATCGCGGGCGAGAAGAAGCCGCGCAAGGTGATGGTGAAGTACATCGAAAAGAACTTCATCAAGCAAGAGGTTCTGTGCGCGACCCTCGTGGAAGTCAGCGGGGACGATATCGTCAAGCTCGACATCCCGGTTCATCCGATCAACGTCCCTGAGAACTTCGAAGGCGCCGGGCTCTCGCTCATGCACCCCACCGACCACCTCAAGGTTCGCGGCAAGATGTCGCTGATGCCGGAGCGGATCGACGTCGACCTTTCGCACCTCGAAATCGGCCACCACATCAACGCGAGCGACGTCCAACTGCCGGAGGGCATCGAGCTTCTGAGCTCGCCGGACGCGACCTTGTTCAGCTTGCAGATCTTGAAGGCGGCATCGCTCGAACCGGAAATCCCGGCCGAGCCGGCTGAAGCCGAAGGCGCAGGCGAAGCGGCTACCGGGGAAGGCGAAGGCGGCTAAGCTCGATCAGGGATCCGAGGGCAGGACAGCTCAGCGGAACATCGATGCCGAGCGCAGCGAGGTGGCCAGGATCGTCAGCACCGGATTGAATCCGCCGTTCGTCACGTGGACCGATCCGTCGCAGATCAGCAGGTTCTCGTGGCCGAACACGCGCCCCTGAGAGTCGACGACGCCGTGCTCGGGATCTCCGGCCATCCGGCATGTGCCGGCTTGGTGCTGGCCCGCGCTCATTTCGAGTCCGACCTCCCCGCCCCAAACTTCCTTCGCGCCCGCCTCGCGAAGCCACTCGGCCGCCCTTACCGCAAGGTAACGGGCGGTTCGGACGGTTTCCGGATGCGTCGTTCCCGATAGCCGGGCGACGGGTATGCCGAGGCTGTCGACGACCTCGGGATCGAGGGTGACCCGGCACTCCGGGTTCGGGATGTCCTGAGTCGGGCCGAAGATATGAAACACCCGGCGGTAGTTCTTCCGCATCCACTCCTTCAACTCCAACCCAAACCGGGGAATGTGAGGGGGAACCGAGCAGCGCATGAACCAGACCGGCAGGGGGATGAAGTCGTCGCAGAGCATCCCGCCACCGACGAGCCCGGGGTTGCCGTGGTTAAACTCGGTGATCGCGATCGTGGGGCCGGGGCCGACGAGATCGGACTCGAGATCGTCGAAGAGGGCGGTCGCGCCGGGATAGTAGTGGCCCTG
>DATJYD010000687.1:0-2391 GCA_035499755.1 Fimbriimonadaceae bacterium | reverse complement strand
GCTCCGATCGCGGCCCAAGCGACCACGTCCGCGATATGCTGGGGAATCTGAAGATCGAGGAATTCGCATCCCGCCGGCAATCCCATTTCGCTGACGTCGAGCAGAAGTTTGCGGGCAAGTCGAAGCCCCTTGTTCACCTGATAGGTCTCATCCACATCGGGATCGTTGATGAAACCCTTCCAGCCGACCGTGGTGCGAGGCTTCTCAAAGTAGGCTCGCATGACGATCAGGATCTTGTCGCTAACCTCGTCGGCGATCTCCTTGAGCTTCTCCGCATAGGCGTAGGCAGCGATCGGATCGTGAATCGAGCACGGGCCGACGATGGCGACCAATCGCGAATCCCGGCTGTGGATAACGTCGGCGATCCGCTCACGGGCGTCGAACACGACCTCCGAGACATGCTCCTCGACCGGCAGTTCCTCGTGCAGGATGGCAGGAGGAATGAGGGGCCGGGTCTGGAGAATCCTAAGATCCTCGGTCGCATGTCGCATGGGGAAGCTAAGAGGGTACCCGGGCTCAGCCCATTGGGTGCCGGTTGAACGCTGAATAGCGGCCCGTCACGAAATGCTCGAGTTGACGCTCGATGTCCGCGAGGAGGGTGCTGGCGCCGATACGGAACAGGTCCGGGGAAAGCCAATTCCGGCCGAGTTCCTCCTTCATGAGGATCAGCCAGTCGAGCGACTGCTTGGCCGTTCGGATGCCGCCCGCAGGCTTAAACCCGACCCGATAACTGGTGCGCTCGGCGTAGTCGCGGATCGCCCGCGCCATGACGAGACCGACCGGGAGGGTGGCATTGACGCTCTCCTTGCCGGTCGACGTCTTGATGAAGTCGGCGCCGGCCATCATCGCGACTAGACTCGCCTTACCGACATTGCGGAGCGTCGCCAGTTCGCCGGTTGCGAGGATCGCTTTCAGATGAGCGGGGCCGGCCGCCTCCCGGAAAGCGGCGACTTCGTCGTACAGGGCGCGCCATTCGGCGTTCAGCACGTGAGCGCGAGTAACGACGATGTCGATCTCGCCGGCCCCCGCTTCCACGCTTGCCTTGATCTCGGAAACCCGTTGGTGAAGTGGATTCAGGCCGTGAGGAAAGCCTGCGGAAACGGCGGCCACCGGAATCTTCGACCCTTCGAGAGCCTTGACGGCGACCGCCACATAGCGATGGTATACGCAGACGGCTCCGACGGCGAGATTCAGTTCGCCGGCCCCCAGACTTTCGACAAGATCCCCGCGAACGGGACGCCGCGCTTTGGCGCACAGCCGCTCGACATTTCCAGGCGTATCGTCGCCGCCGAGAGTCGTGAGATCGATGCAGGAGATCGCCTTGAGCAACCAACCCGCCTGCCAGGCCTTCTTCACCGTTCGCCGTGCCGGCAAGCTCGCCGCGCGACGATCGACCGCACTCCGGTTGATCCGAACCGACTCGACCCAATCGAGATCGATCGGCACGCCGGGATTCCGCTCGGCGGGAGCTAAGAGGTCCTTCAGATCCTGCGACTGCACTCGATCATTGTAGACCCGCGTTTCCCTAACGCAGGTCCCAAGCATGTTGGGCGAACCCTTCCCGACCCAAGAACGAGTGACTGATCGCATCTCTGGGAGCCGCTCGCGGAAGCCCGAGGCACGAGGGCGATCGGCAGCGGAATCGGGCCCCGCGATCGAACCCGCCCGGGCCCGGAGCGGTCGGTGCCGAGCTGTAACCGAAAGCACTGGTTTTCGGGCTACGCCGTCACGGCGGCAAGCAGCCGGGCCGCCGCCTCCACGTTCGTCCGATGCCCCGATCGCTCGGCCACGACGTCGAGGCAACCGGCGGGAACGCCGGAAAGATAGAGGTCTCCGAGCAAATCCAGCATTTTATGACGCGCCGGCTCGTCGGGAAAGCGGGGATCGTTCTTATAGCCTTCCAAGCCGACGATCAGTACTTGTTCCAGGCCGAGGCCTTTGCCAAGTCCTGCCGCAAGCACCATCGGCACCTCTTCCGCGAGAGCGAAGGTGCGCGCAGGCGCAATCTCGTCGGCATAGCCCGCGACCACGTCCTCGCGCTCGAATACTTGATGGCCCGGCCAGTGGTCGGGAACTTCGTAGGCGTAGCGCCAGTGCCCGCGTCCCTTGGCAATTGCGATCTTGATCGGGATCTCCTGCAAAAAGACGCGGGAGAACGGCTCGCGGCATATGCTGTCGCCAAGTGGCTGAAATCCGGCTTCCAGGAGGCCCGCCGCATAGCCGGCCGCGCTCCCGTCCAAGGCCGGCATTTCCGAAGCCGTGACCTCGACTTCGACGTCCGTGATTTCCAGGCCGGCAAGGGCGCTCATAAGATGCTCCACCGTGCCGATCTCGCCGAGCCTGGTGCAGCGCCGGGTGTCGGTTACGTTTTCCGGGCGAGCTTGCCAACGC
>DATJYD010000686.1:0-8169 GCA_035499755.1 Fimbriimonadaceae bacterium | reverse complement strand
GCCAAGTATGGGAAGATCGACTTCTTCGTCCATTCCGCCGCATTCGCCAACCGCGACGAGCTTGCCCGTCCCTTCATCGAGACCTCCCGGGACGGCTGGAACCTGGCCCTCGACATCAGCGCCTATTCCCTTGTGCGGCTGTGCCGCGCGCTCGAGCCGGTCATGAACGACGGGGCGAGCGTGATGGCGATGAGCTACCTGGGAAGCGTGCGCGCGGTCGGCAACTACAATATCATGGGCGTCGCAAAGGCCGCCCTCGAGGCGTCGGTGCGCTATCTTTCGGTCGATCTCGGCCCTCGGGGAATTCGAGTGAACACGATCTCGCCGGGCCCGATGAACACGGTCGCCGCTCGGGGTGTACGAGGCCTCAACGACATGATCGATCTCGTCGCCGAGCGATCTCCGTTGAAACGCGCGGCGACGCAGGAGGATGTGGCCAGGACCGCCGTCTATCTTATGAGCGATCTCAGTTCCGGGGTCACCGGGCAGATCATTTTCGTCGATTCCGGCTATAACATCGTCGGAGTGTAGCGATGCGCGTTCTTAGCGTTCCCAATTGGTCCTTCGGCCGCGACAGCGACCTTCTGAGCCGGTTTCGCGAGACCTTGGAGGAACGGGAGCTCACGATCCACTATCTGCAGAGCGACGTGGACCATAACCGAACCGTCTCCGCATTCTCCGGGGCGGGAGACGCGGTCTTCGGAGCCGTCGAGCAGTTGTGCGAGCTTGCTTTCGATCGGATCGATCTGAACCACCACTCGGGAGTCCATCCCAGGATCGGCGCGCTGGACGTCTGCCCGTTCTTGCCCCTGCCGGACCTCAGCTACACGTCTCCGGCCACTTCGGCTCTGCCCGGTCCTGCTCAGCCCGAATCCACAACCCCCGCCTCGCCTTCGCCGATTCCGCAGCCATCGCGCACCGACAGCCTGCTCGCCGACGTGGAGAACTTTTCCGCAAAGATCGCCGACCGCTTCCAGCTTCCGATCTTCCTTTACGAGAAGAGCGAGCGCGGGCGGCACGAGGCAGATCTTCCCTCGTTGCGCCGGGGCGGATTCGGGGGCCTGCTCGAACGCGAGCTCAATCCCGATTTCGGCCCGAGGAGGGCCAATCCGCAGCTTGGGGTCGCCGTGGTCGGGGTTCGCGACTTTCTGATCGCGGTGAACGTGAATCTCGGGATCGAGGATCCGACGATCGCGAAGGCGATCGCCACCGAGATCCGCGGGCTCCGGGCTTCCGGAGACCATCGGTTCTTGGGCGTCAGGGCTCTCGGCTTCCCGCTCGCCAGCCAGCATCGCAGTCAGGTAAGCGTCAACCTGACTCTGCCGGACATCACCTCCGTCGATCCGGTCGTCGAGTGGATCATGGCGGAGGCGGCGAGCCGAAAGATCCGGTTCGTCAACACGGAGTTGATCGGGGTCATCCGGCGGCACGACGTGGCGAACGCGAGCCGCCTCGTGATGCGGGAAGCGCAGATCGTAGACGTTTAAGCCGGGCCGCTTCGACCGATGATCCCCGACCCCCGAATCGTCTGGAGCGCTTCCGGGGCCAAAGTGTGGCAGGCAAGCCTCGCCGGCTGTGACGAAGACTCCTGCATGGCTCTGCTTTCGCCGGACGAATTGCGGCGCGCGGACCGGTACGGAGAAGCGGCCTTTCGCCGCCGCTTCGTCGTGAGGCGGGCCCTGCTGAGAAAGATCGCGGGCGGCGAGGCCGATAGGGACCCGGCCGACATTGCCGTCGCCGTAGATCCTGGCGGCAAGCCTCGCCTGATCGGGATTCCGCTCGAGATCAGCATGGCGTTCTCGGGTGACGAAGCTCTGTTCAGCGTTTCTAGGCGGGGCCCGGTCGGAGTCGACATCGAGAGGATCGATCCGGGCTTCGATTTCGCGGGGATTCTGGCCGATCACTTCAGCGCGAGTGAAAGGAAGGAGTTCGCCGCCCTTAGCGCCGAAGAACGGCGATTCCGGTTCTTTCGCGCGTGGACCCGCAAGGAGGCATGCGCGAAAGCGCTGGGGGTGGGGCTCGCCGTTCCGATGAGCGCCTATGAGGTGTCCGCGCCTCGAGCCGATGGGCTGAGGCTCGAAGTGGCGGGCCGGGGGCATTTGCTGGTGTTCGATGTTCCCGCGCCTCTCTGGCACGCGGCCGCGGTCGCCTTGCAGGAGGGCGGCCAGGACCCCTGAAGGCTCATCCTGAGGGAAGAACGAAAATCGCGATAGAATAGTGCCCATGGAACGATCCGTCGCTCGTCACCGCTCTTATTGGCTCGCTTTGGCAGTCGGCATTGCGGGGTTGTCGTCGTACGCAGGCGCGGCCCAGCAGAAGCTCAGCCTCCGGCTCGACGGCGCGGTCAAGGCGAAGCTGCCCTACTATCCGGTGCCGATCACCCTGTCGGAAACGAAGCCGGCCGGCATTCGGAGGGAGCCCGCTTATCGGACGACCCCCAGGTACGGGACGATCCGGCTTGGCGACGGTCCAAGGAACACTTACTTCGTCGCCGTGGACGAACCGGACAAGGGCGACTGGAAAATCTACATCGACAAAAACCAGAACGGAGATCTCACCGACGACGGCGACGGAGCCTGGAACGCCAAGAAGGACTACAGTGGACGCACGCAATATGGTGTGATGAACGTGACGCTCCGGGCCTCCTACGGACACGGCGATCGCGAGACATCGTCGGCGAAATACGAGATCGGCATCTATCGAATCGTGGGAACGCCGAATCCCCTCATGTACCGCGAATCGGCGCGGGAAGGAAAGGTGACGATCGGCGGGGCGACCCACAAAGCGATCCTCGTCGAGAACGACGCAGATGGGATCTATGCAAATGCGGGCCGGACCCGGCCGATATGGCTGCTGATCGACTCGAAAGACAACGGATCCTATGATCCGCAGATCGATATCCGCGGTCCGTTTAAATATGGCAACGGGGTTTATCAGGCGACGATCGCCGAGAACGGGACCAGCATCTCGATCGAGCCGACCGACAAGCCGGTGCTCACCTTGACGGTACCGCGCGCTCCCTCCTCGCCCCTGCTCAAAGCGGGTTCGCAGGCCCCCGACTTCACCGCCGAAAAATGGGGCGGAGGCACGCTGAAGCTTTCCGATTATCGGGGCAAGATCGTCATCCTCGATTTTTGGGCAACCTGGTGCGGTCCCTGCCAGAAGTCGATGCCTCACATCGAGCGGGTCAGCCAAGAAGTGAAGGACCAGCAGGTCGCGGTGATCGGAGTCTGCGTTTGGGATACGAACGAGGCCTATGAGGCGTGGATGCCGCAGAACCGCGAGAAGTACACGTTCCAGTTCGCCTTCGATCCGGCGGGCAAGGATGCACCCAGCAGTATCGCTATGAAGCTGTTCCACGTGACCGGGATTCCGACGACCTACATTATCGACAAGGACGGAAACGTCGCGGACGCGATCGTCGGTTACGACGACGGCGACACGCGGGTGGAAAAGGCGCTGAAGAAGCTGGGAGTGCAGGCCGGCAACTGAAGCCGTCAGCCAATCGGACCTGGCGCGCCCGGCGAAGGTGAGGATCCGAAATCGGGGGAGCCTTTGGAGCGCGTATGCTTCTCGTTGTGCTTGCCGCGCTCATGACACTCGGTCGAATCGCCTGCTTCACGCCTCCGGAGCCCGATCGCCGTGGTCCGATCCAATACGCCGGGTTGAAAGTCGAGGCGTCGCCGGGCTTGGTTCAAGCCGTGAACTACCAATTCACCGACGACTGCGCCAAGCCGGGGCCGTGGCATGCCAAGTGGATCGCCCTTCCCGATTCCCAACAAAAACCAACGGCCGTGCTCTTTCGGAGAGAGTTCCGGCTGGATGCGACGCCTACCCATGCTCGATTCTGGGTGAGCGCCGACATCGGCTACCGGCTGTACGTCAACGGCAGATTAACCGCCCGCGGCCCTGCCGACATCGGTAGGGACTACGACCGCGAGGAGCGCGGCCCGCGCTGGCTATACGACTGCCGTGATCTCTCCGGCAGGCTGCACGCCGGTGTCAATGTCATCTCGGCCGAGGTCTTCACGGAGAACTTCTACATCGCCAAGGCGACGCGAAAAACCCCCGCCCTCGTTTTGGAGGGCAAATTGGAGTTTCCGGGCGGCTCTTCGCAAACGATCAAGACCGATGACACCTGGACCGGGGCCCCGAACGAGGGCTGGCATGGCGGCCAGATCGATCTGTCGAAGGAGCCGCTCGGCTGGCGACTGCCCGGCTTCGCCCAGACTTGGCCCCGCTGCGTCGTAACCGCCGACGTCTGGACCCCCTTGGCGCCGAGCGAGATCCCGCCGCAAATGGAAGTCCGGTATCCGGTAGAGAGCGCCAAGGTAGACGAGCAGCCGGTGGCAGTGATGAAAGGGGCCCTCCCTCCGATCCGGATCGAGCGCGACGGACATTTGGTCTTGACCTATGACCGGGTGATGGCCGCCTATCCGAGCTTCAAGATCGACGGCGTGAAGGGCGTGAAGCTGAAAATCGCTCCCGGCGAGCAGGCCGGGCACGAGTCGAGAACGGTCTATCTCACCCTCCGGGATGGACTGCAGACTTTCGAGTATCCGTACATGGACAGCTTTTCGGTGCTGCGCCTGGACTTCACCGGCATCCCCACCGGGAGAGCGGTGGAGTTGCTCGACGTCGGCGCCAACTTCACGTCGATGCCGGTCAAGTATGAAGGCAGCTTCGAGTGCAGCGATCCTCGTCTCAACGACCTTTGGGACTCGTCGAGATGGCTGACCCAGATCTGCATGCAAGACCATCACCTGGATTCGCCGAACCACCAGGAGCCGATCTGCGACCCCGGCGACTACCTGATCGAATCCCACGCCAACTACTACAGCTTCGGCGTGCCGTGGCTGGCGAGGCAGGATCTGCGGAAGTTCGGTCTCATGCTCCGGGATCTGAACTACCGGAACTTCCACACCAGCTATTCACTGCTCTGGCTTCAGATGCTGATGCTCTACTACGATTACACGGGAGATGCCGCCCTCGTGAAGGAGCTTGCGCCTGAGGTTTACGGCCTCCTCGATACGTTCACCGGCTGGCGCGGCAGGAATGGCCTGATCTCCGAAGCACCCAACTACATGTTCATGGACTGGGTGACGATCGATGGGTTCGAGTGCCATCACCCTCCCGCCGTCATCGGCCAGGGCTACATGACTGCTTTCTATTATCGGGCTTTGGAAGACGGCATTCGCGTTGCCAGGCTGACCGGCGATAAGGCGCGCGAGCAGAGCTTCGAAGCTTTGCGAAGCCAAGTCGCCACCGCCTTCAACCGGGAGCTATGGGACGAAGACAAGGGGCTCTATCGGGACGGAAAACCGAATCAGTCCTCGGTCAAGCCCTCCCAGTGGCTGCCCGCTGACAAAGAAATCGAGACCTTCAGCCCGCATGTGAACACCCTCGCCGTCCTCTACGACCTGGCCCCGAGGGCTCGCCAGCCCGCGATCATGGACCGCGTAATGGCCACGAAGCCGATCACTTGCCAGCCCTACTTCGCCTACTTCGTCCTCGAGGCTCTCCGGCATTGCGGGCGGTTCGACAGCGCGACAGGTCACGCGGAACAAGGCGCCGCCGGGTCGGCGCACTCCCCCGCCCGGGAGCTGATCGATCGCTGGCAGATCGAACCCGACACGAAGACTTACCACGAGATGTGGACATCCGGCGACCTCAGCCATGCCTGGGGCAGCGCGCCTCTCATCCAGATGTCCACGACCGTTCTCGGCGTCCGGCCGCTTTCGCCCGGCTTCGCAAGGTTTTCGATCCGGCCGACCCCTTTCGGACTCGACTGGGCGAAAGGCGTCGTCCCAACGCCTCACGGTCCTATCACGGTGAATTGGATGGTCAAGTCTGGCCGCTTCTCCCTCGAAGCCCAAGTGCCCGCGCACTGCGTCGCCGAGGTCGAGTTGCCGGGCTCTGCGCAGGCCGTAACCTGGCGGAGTGGAAAGCACTCGCTAACGGCTGGTTGACGCTACCGCGGCCAGCGCTACGGAATCGGGGAGATCTTCAGTGGGACCCTCGGTTGGAGCTTGAGGGCAAGGTCGCTTCCCCCGGCAATCACTTTGGATTCGTCCTTCTCCGAACCGAGAGGACGCAGCCGCAGGCTTCTTCCCCGAAGCTCGGTCGGCAACCTCCACGTCCGTTCGCTGCCGTCCCGGCTGTAGGCGTAGACGCTCCCGTCCCGAGGGATAAAGCGGTCGAAACCGTCGGCGATCACGACGTCGCCCCGAGTCACCCGTAGCAGGCTGTTGTCCCGGCGGACCAAGGTCTCGACGCCGTCGGAAAACCGCAGCCGGGCCTCCTTGTCGTCGATGTGGGCGACCGTAAGCTCGCGTTCGAGATAGTAGTGATAGAGCAGGGTGCCGAGGTAGATGCCGTCGAGAAGCTCGTGCCAGGCGCCTCGCGCATCGAAGTCCTTGCCGTCTTCCGTGAAGATCTGGTCCCAGTTGATCGAACTGCCAAGCCCCCACTCCCAAAGCGAGGGCGGGTAGCGGCGGCCACCGTACAGAAGCTTGCCGTGCCGGAGCTGAGGCAGATCGAAAGGCAATCCGACGTGGAGGATGCCGGCGATTAAGCCGCACCACTCCGCGCCCTGAGAATCCAGCGACTCGATGGTGACGTCGATGCCCCTGGCGTTGAAGAACTCGAGGATCGGCTTGATGCCGCATTCGATCTCCTCGACCGGACCGATCAAGCCGTCCGGCTCCCAACTCCAGTTCATGTCGCGGAAGGCGTCGACGTGGATCGCGCCTTCGAGGGGAACCTCCGACATCATCGCCTTTAGACGCTCGAACACCCGGCCGCTTTCCACGTCCTTCGTGTGGTTGATGTGGTACGACATGCCGTCGGCAAACGGCTCCCATCGCATCAGTTCGCCGTCGGGCTGCCGGCTGATGACGCTCGGATCCCAGCCGGGATGGGTCTTGTAGGAGTCGTCCAGGTTGATGTGGTAGCTGATGGTGGCGTTGAGGTCGTTCTTGGCCCGCCGGTGGAAGGCCCAAAGCTCGTCGCGGGTCCCGAGGTGCGTGTTCACGCGATCGATCGAAGGGTAGCCCGAATCATGGCCCTCGTACTGCCAGCCCACCAGGTAGGCGATCTGGGGCAGTCCGTCGGTGTACCGGTGGACGCGTTCCACGATCTCCTCAGCCTGGGCGAACGTGGTCATCGGCCGGCCGTGGTCGCCGCAGTAGATCTTGTACCAGATGGCGTTCCGATGGTTCGGCCAAGGCTGAGGAAGCCGGTGATTGATCCAGAGTTGGTAATCGCTGGCGTCGGGTCGCCCATCGCCGTTGAGGTCGGGAAGAAAGGCAATCTCCACCGAGAGAGGCGGCAGACAGCGCTTTCGGGCGCGGAATTGGTAGGTGGCGAGGGAGATCTCGTAGCTTGCGCGGCCGTCGCTCTTGACGACTTGATTGCGTAGAGGCATGTAGCGCTCGCTCGACCGGATCGTCGCGCAAACTCCCGGCCGGTAGACGCAGCAGTAGATGCAGGGCCTCGCCTCGGCGTCCGCCTCGAACTTGGAGAGCGGCCGTTCGACGATCGAGGGCCGCCAGAGCCCGCGTCCCGTCTTCGCGTCCCAGTCGTTCTGCGTCCACTCCTCGCGCCAGACGACGGCATTCTTCTCGTCGCAGGCGAGCAGCGGAAGCCCATCGAACCCGACGGTTTTTATCTCGGCCTTGGGATCGGACAGAACGGCCAGGCGCAGGGCCAGAACGAAGCCGGACAGCTCATAATTCAAGCGCAGCGCGATCTCCGGTTCTTGCAGCCGCAACTCATAGCCTGCGGCGTTGGGCGGCCCCGTTCCCTCCCGGACGATCTCCCAGCGTTGCCATGGAACTGGGCTTCCGTTGATTGTGAGATGGCCGGAGGGCGGAGCGCCGGAAAAGCGAGTGGCACTCGCGAGATGGCGGTAGCTTTTGGGGAAAGGCAGGTCGGGGTGCATCTCGACCGCGAGGTTTTCGTTTGCAAGCACGAGACTATCTCCGCCTCGATCGGGCTCGTCCGAACTCGTCGCGTCCGCCAGCCGAACGACGATCCCTCCGGCCGATCCGGCGGCAGCCAGCTTCAGAAAGGCACGCCGCGCAATGCGTATCGGCTCTCGATGGCTCATCTTTCAGTTTGGGAACTCCGCATCCCTCACTCTACTTGCTTCATGCAGCCTCGTTCAAG
>DATJYD010000685.1:0-8334 GCA_035499755.1 Fimbriimonadaceae bacterium | reverse complement strand
AGCCACCACCCACATCCGCCTCGGCCACAGCCCCGATTCCGATGACGCCTTCATGTTCTGGGGCCTGGCGAACGGACAGGTTCAGTCGAACTTCGAGTTCGAGCACATCCTGCGCGACATCCAGACCCTGAACGAATGGGCCATGGAGGGCCGGCTGGAATCGACCGCCATTTCCGTCCACGCCTTCGCCTACGTCGCCGACAAATACGCGCTGCTCCGGCACGGCGGCTCATTCGGCGAGGAGTACGGGCCGATGCTCGTGGCCTCGCGGGAGATCTCGTCGGGCGAGCTCGAGAGCCTGACTATCGCCGTGCCCGGCAAGCTCACCTCGGCCTTTCTCGAGCTCAACCTGTGGTGGGCTGAGACCTACGCCGCCTCCAAGTTGAAATTCGAGGTCGTCCCCTTCGACGAGATCATTCCCGCGATCAAGGCGGGGCGGTTCGACGTCGGGCTGATCATCCACGAAGGGCAATTGACCTACAAGGACGAGGGGCTGCACCTGATTCTGGACCTCGGGGTCTGGTGGAAGGGGCTGACCGGCCTCCCGCTTCCCCTCGGAGTCAACGTGGTGCGGAAGGACCTGGGGCCGGAGGTCGTGGCGGACATCAGCCGCTGCATGAGGGAGAGCATCCATGCCGGCCTGGCGAACCGGGCGAAAGCCTTGGACTACGCCCTGCAGTTCGCGCGCGGAATGGATACCGGCACCAGCGACGAGTTCGTCGGGATGTATGTGAACGAGCGGACCCTCGACATGGGACCAGACGGGATCGCGGCGATCGAGCTCCTCCTCGAAAAGGGCGCCGAAGCCGGCCTCGTGCCGAGGGTGACGGTCGAAGTCGTGGACTGAGACGGACCGGCGGTCGTCGAAAAGCGCCTCACTTCTTGTCGGACTGCGCCTTGGGCTTTGCCGGCTCCGGAGTCGGAGTTGCGCGCTCCGGGACGACCACGGGTGCAGTTGGACGGACGGCAACCGGTTCGGGAAGCTTCACCTGAGACGAGGCACCGATCGCGTTGATCTTGTCGAGGAGGTCGACTCCGAACACCTGCTTGATTTGCTCCAGGGTCGAGACGGTTCGGCCGGTCATGCCGCCGCCGGCGCGGGAGTCGATCATCGTCACCTTCTCCACCGTCGTCGGCGGGATGATATCGGTGAGGGCGCCGATGATGCTGTTCAGCTTTTGGGTTAGAAGCACCTCGCGGGCGTGAGGCCCGGCTTGGCGATAAGTCTCGGCCAGCTTGCGGAGAGCTTCCGCCCGAGCCCTTCCCTCTTCGACGATGGTCGCGACCTGGGCCTTGGCGTTCGCCTCGGCGGCTTCCGCGTTGGCTTTCGCCGGGGCCACCACGTCGGCCTCCATCTTGTTGCGCACCTGTTCGAGGCGCGCCTTCTGCACTTCCAGATCGGCACGTGCCTGGGCGACGGCCGCGAACACCTGCGACTGCTCTTCCGCGACGAGCGCGGTCCGGCGGGTCAGGGTTTCGGTGAGGCGCTTCTGGGCGTCGGCCTTGGCGATGCTGGTGTCGGCCTCGATCTGGGCGCGCTTCTGCTTCTCGGTGTTCTCCGCCTTCTGGATCTCGGCATCGGCCTGTGCGACCGCTTCCGCCGTCCTCGCCGTCGCGATCACGTCCGCATTGCGCTTGCGGCCCAGCGAGTCCAGGTATTTGACCTCGTCCTGCACGTTCTGGATCTTGAGGGTGTCGACGACCAGTCCGAGCGAAGTCATGTCCTGCTCGACCTCCTGCACGAGGCGGTCGGCGAGCACGAGGTTGTCGGCGTTGACTTGCTCCGGCGTCATCGTGGCGAGGATGCCGCGCAACGACCCTTCCAGCGTCGCCTTGGCGATCTGGATCAGCTCCTGGCGGCTCTTGCCGAGGAACCGCTCGATCGCGTTGTGGATGAGCGGCTCATGGCCCGCGATCTTGACGTTGGCGACGCCTTGCACGGTGAGCGGAATGCCGCCTTTCGAGTAGGCGTTGACGGCCTGGATGTCGATGACCATGTTGGTCAGGTCCATGCGATCGACGCGTTCCAGCATCGGCCACCGTACGCCTCTTCCGCCCTTGATCAGCCGATACCCGTAGCTCCTCTTCCCTTCCCTGGTCCGGCCGCCGGAGAAGATCAGCACTTCGTTCGGGGCGCAGATGTAGATGAGGCCTTTCACCGAAGCGAGGCCGACGATGAACACGACGACGAGCGCGCCGAATCCGATCATAATCGCGGGAATCACTTCGCCACCTCCGTAGTAGCCGAGGAGACGCCGGAAGCGGCTCCGTTGCCTGAGATCGCTTTGGGGATATCGATGCCGGTCGACTGGGCGACCGCTTCGAAGACCGAGCTGAGCATCGCGGGATACGACGAGATGTAGCTGGAGAGCACTTTTCCGTCTCCACCGTCAATCATCTGCAGGTTCCCGACCTTCATCTTCGAAACCCCTTTCGCGGCGCCGGCGAGGATCTTCTCGAAGTCCTCGATCAAGTAGATGGTGAGGGCGCTCTCGCCGGCTTCGCTCCAAGCGGAGTTCATCAGCTCCAGGGCCTGGCTAGCGGCCACGCCCCGCTCTCTCAGAATCGCCGCGTCGCCCCGCGCCTTGTACTCCTGGGCACGGAGGAGGGCCTCCGCGGGGATGACCTGGTCGGCCTGGAGCCGGATTCCTTCCAATTCCGCTCGGACCTGCTGAAGCTCCTGCTCGGCCTTGGCCCGAGCTTCTCGGGCCGCCGCCAGCGTGCGTTCCTCCTCGGACTTCACGTTCGCGTCGAGGTCCGCCTGGACTCTGCGGAGCTCGTTGACGAGCTTGGCGATGTTGGCGTCGACGTTCGCCTTCACAACGTTGGCCCGCCCCCGGTTCTCGGCTTCGGCTTGATTGGCTGCGCGCATGGCATCGCTTTCCGCGATCTCCGCGTCGCGGATCACGGTTGCGACCGCGCCTCTCCCGATCGAGTCGAGATAGTGCTTGTCGTCGCTGACGTGCTGGATCTTGAAGGTATCGAGATGGATGCCGAGCTTCCTCAGGTCCATTTCGCTCTCAGTGGCAAGTTCATCGGCGAACTTGAGGCGATCCTCGTTCACCTCTTCCGGCGTGAGGCGGGAAAGCACGCCGCGCAGGTGACCCTCGAGAGTTTCCTTGGCGACGCGCTTAATCTCGTTCGGGTCGCGACCGAGGAAACGCTCGATCGCATTGTTGACGATCACCTCGTCGCTGCTGATCTTCACGTTTGCGATGGCCTCGACGTTGAGGGCGATGCCGCCCTTGGAGTAGGCCCCCTTGATCGTGATCGGCACCTCCATGACGTTGAGGCTCATGCGGGAGACGGTTTCGAAGATCGGCCACCGGAAGCCGCGGCCGCCAAACACGGTGCGGCAGCCCCTCAGGCTTCCATCCGCCAGTCTGCGCTTTCGTCCCGAGAAGATCAGGACCTCGTTGGGCGGGCAGATCTGGAGCATCGACTTGATAAAGCCGAGCAGAACCAGAAGCACGACGACGATGATCGCGGCGATGACGACGTCGCCGTTCAGGGAGACTTGGTCGGTCTGGCCAAGCAGCATAGTTTAGGTAGTCCTCTGTTGGATGGGATTGTCGCTGAAAAGCACGGTGCGGGGCATCACGAGGGCACGGCTGTCCTCGAAGGCCACGACGATGACGGACGAACCGGCCGGGATCGGCTCGGGATCGTCGCAGATGGCGAGAAAGTCGATGGTCTCTCCTTTGGCGACGCATCGTATGCGCCCGGGCGTCTTGCCTCGGATGGGGACGAGAACCTGCGCCTCGGCGCCCAGGATATCCGTCTCTCTGGCCCCGCTCGACGCCTCCGAAACCCGGAGGGCTCGGATAACGATCGCCATCGAGAAGCCGGCGGCGAGGCCGACGACGATCGCGATCCACAGGGTGAGGATGGCGGTCGCCGCGGTCAGGAAGGTGATGAGGAGTCCCGTGAGCCCGAAACCGCCGAAGAAGTAGATCCAGAACCGAAGACTGATAATCGGAATCCAGAGGCCGTGCCCGGTGTCGCCTTCCGTTCCACCGTGCTCGGCATGGAAATCGTGTTCGGCGTGGAACTCATGCTCGAACCCATGGAACCCGCCGATCATGCTAAGGAGCATGAGCACTCCGGCGACGATGGCAGACACGATGTAGACCGTAAGCATCTCAGGCAAAGGTCCCGTTCTCGGGCTCTCCGAGAAGGGCTACGGGACGGGTGTCGGCGAGGTTGCAGAGCCGTGGCGAATTAGGGGGGCCGGAGCCGAATGAATTCGGCGGTCCCAAGGAAGCGTATTCTCAGGGTGTGATGCTCTGCGGCGCGCTATCCCTCCTGTTGGCTGCCTCCACCGGCCTGCGGGTCCCTCTTCTCGGCGGAGGCAAGGCGCAGGTCTTCCCTTCCGATGCGGCAAAAGGGGTGGTCGTCTTCTACGTGATCACGGGTTGCCCGAACGCACAGGCGTACGTTCCCGAAATGAACCGGATCGCGAAGGTCTACGGGCCAAAGGGATGGCGGTTCTATCTCGACAACACGGATCTCTCTCCCGATCCGAAGCGGATGCGGAAGGACGCCCGGCAATTCGGCTATGCCTTCCCTACCCTATACGGGTCAGCCCAGCTCGTAAAGCTCGGCAGGGCGACGAATTCACCCGAGGCCGCCGTCTTTTCGCCGGCGGGCGCGCTGCTCTACCACGGCCGGATCGACGACCGCTTTTACGCCCTGGGAAAGGCGCGGCTTGCGGCTCGCACCCATGACCTTCGCGACGCCCTCGACGAGATCGATGAGGGAGAGGCAGTCAAGCATCCGGTCACTCCCGTCGTCGGCTGCATCCTTCCCAGCGGCTGATTCGGAAGGCCTAGCCCTTCCCTACTTCGACGATCGTGAAGGAGCCGGGGACCATGGCTCGCCGGCCCCGGCCGGTTTCGCCCGGTTGAGGAGCCTGGTATTCACCCGCCATCGTGAACACGTGATTCGTCTTGAAGTCGATCGTCATCGTGCGCGCGCCGGGCATGGTCTTGAGCGTCTGCTCGACCGCGAAGCTGGTCGGGCTCTTTTCTTTGATGATGCTCAAGGCCCCGGACTGACCGACGGAAGCAAAGGCCTCCATCGTCGCGGGATTAAAGCCGGCGCCGTCGCAGCCGTCTCCGATCGGCAGGTCGGCCAGATACTTGCCGGTGTTCGCGTCCAACATCACCATCGAGGCCGGCTTGCGGCAGGCGACGAACAGGACGTGGTTCTTGGCGTCGAGCCCGAGACCCGAGAGGCCGCTGGCTTTGCCGTTGAGCGAATAGGTCGCGGCGACTTTCATGGTCTTGGCGTCGACGACGGCGACCGCGCCCTGATCCTCCAGGTCCACATAGATCTTGCCGTGTCCGTCGCTTTGCGCCTGTTCGGGCGCTCCGCCGAGATCGATCGTGCCGAGGACGGCGCCGGTCTTCGCGTCGATGACGGTCGCGTTCGGAGCGCCGTGGCTGAAGACGTAGACGCGCTGGTTGTAGGAATCGTCGAGGATGCCGTCCGGGCCGCCATCGACGTCGATCGTCTTAATGAGCTTCAGCGTCTGGGTATCCCACATCGCAACCGGCTTGCTCGATGCAAACGCGTGATGGCTCTTCGCGTCGGCGGCGACGCCATGCGCGTTGGTATCAGGGATATCGCCGAGGGGGGCCAGCGTGTCCAGATCGTAAACCGTAACGTGGCCGCTCGGTCGCCCCAAACGCGGAATGTAGAGCTTTCGCCCGGCAGAATCGGCGTAGACGTAGTCGAATCCACCGTCTCCACCGACCTTGGCGGTCTTGATCACATGGTAGGGGCCGTCGGAACCGGATTCCTGGGCGAAGACAGGCATCGCGGCGATCGCGATGGTTGCGGCGAACAGAAGTGGAAGCTGGCGCATATGGAAACTCTCCCCCGGCAGGAATGCGGGTCTGGGCGGGGAGAATATCCCAGCCGGATCGCCTTTCACGATGATTTAATCGTTTGGGGGAGTGGAGACTGCCGGCGTTATCCGGAACCTCCAGTCGATGTCAGCAACTGAGCGTAGGCGTCGTGAAGTCTGCACCAAGGATCTTCCGGCGGCCCGTCGTTGTCGAGGCCGTCGACGAAACCCCAGGCCACAATGCGCCAGGGGTCGAGACCGAGCCGCTTCGCGAGCGACTCGATCCGTGGCCGTGTGAAGGCGACGAGGTCGTCGACTCGTCTGAGCACTTCGATGGGATTGCGGAGGAAGGCCACGCACTCGTAATGGGGGTCGCCGAAGAGGCCCTTGGGATCGATCGGACGCCAGACGTCTCCGTCGGCGAGGATGTTGTAGTGATGGAGGTCGCCGTGCAGGAAGCATCTCGTATCGGCAGTCGCCTCCAGGCGATCGAGGAGCGGATGGTCCACCGCCAGGTAGTCGCGAATCGTCATCGCCGCCTCCGGATCGAGGCGCGCTATTCCGATTGCGAGGCCGGCGAAGACCGACTGCGCGTCGGATTCATCGAGGCACGCCTCGGCAAGGTGAATGCCCGGCGAGAGCCGGCGCATGAGCACGATCCCTGTTTCGCGATCGTGAGCCAGAATCTCCGGGCCGCCCACGGCCTGCAACTTGACGGCGGTGGCAGCACCGTACGTCAGCTCCTCGCCCTGGAACGGCACCTTCAGGACTCGCGTGGAATCAGCGAAGATGCGCGAGCAATGGCCACGCGGTAGCTCCTCGTCCGGTTCGAAGCCCCAGGCGTCGGCGAGGGATCGGGCGTGGCTGGGCATCATATCGACTTCCCATTATCCGCATGTCGGAGCATTGTGCGTCGGATCGAGTCGGACGTTCTGCTCGCGGGATCGCTCGCTTGGAGTCACAATGGGCCCTGAGGGGTATTGGGGTGTTAGGGTGTTGGGGTATTGGGCCTTGGGGCGCCGGGCGGTTGGCGGGCCGGGGGGCATGATGAACCGCCTTCCGGTTCACGGGCAACTCGCGTCGATTCCTGGTCCTACGGATCACATGTCGAAGTCGGCCACCACGAACGTATGGTCGCTGGGCTTAGTCTGCTTGCGCGCCTCGAGGTCGATGGTGCACGATGTGCAACGGTCGGCGAGAGATTGGGTGGCGTAGATGTGGTCGATGCGCCAGCCGAAGTTCTTCTCCACCGACGTGACGATCACGAAGTCGAAGTAGGAATAGTAACCGGGGCCCTCGTGGAACTTGCGGAAGACATCAGTGAGGCCGAATTCGACGATCTTATCGAGCCTCTTGAACTCCTCGGGATGGTGCCCGACGCCGCCAAAGAAGCGCTTGGGATTGTAGACGTCTTCAGGTTTCGGCGCGATGTTGATGTCGCCGAGCCACACGAACGGCTCGTCGGGCCGGTAGTTCTGTCTCAGGAAGAGGGCGAAGCGATCGAGCCAGCGCAGCTTGTAGTCCCACTTCTCGGTGCCCACCTCGGTTCCGTTCGGCACATAGGTGTTCAAGATCTTGAGCCCGCCGGTCTCGCAGGCGAGGATGCGGGCGTCGTTGGGAAAGAGATCGTCTCCGAATCCGATGCGCACGTTCGTGATCGCGTGACGGCTCAGCGTTGCGACTCCATTCCACGACTTCTGGCCGTGCAAGGCGGCATGATAGCCGAGATCCTCGAAATCGCTCAGGGGAAACTTGCCGTCCTCAACCTTGGTCTCCTGGATCGCGAGAGCGTCGGGCTCGTTGACGGCCAGCCATTCGAGAATCAGAGGCATGCGCGGGCGAATTCCCGCCGCGTTGAAGGTCGCTATCCTCACGCGCCAGATTCTACTTGAGCAGCTAAGCGTTATCCCCGGCCATTCCCGAATCCGTTCCCATTGCCTCGGCCGTTCCCGAATCCGTTCCCGTTCCCGAATCCGTTTCCGAAACCGTTGCCATTGCCAGACCCGTTCCCGAATCCGTTCCCAAAACCGCTTCCGAAGCCATTACCGTTTCCGTATCCGTTTCCGAAGCCGTTCCCGTTGCCGTTCCCAAATCCGTTCCCGCCACCGTAGCCGTTGCCAAATCCGCCGCCTTGGCCCTGGCCCTTGAGGACGGTGCTGAGCTCCGGAGGAAGCTGGAAGTTCGTCTTCGCACTGGACAGAAGCGCCGCGATCAGCATCGGATCGGCCGAGTTGACATGCACTTTTCGGATCGTGTGATTCTTCGGCGCCGGGAGCGTGGTGTCAGTGGATTCGTCGTTCCCCGGCTTGGGTTCCTCACGAACCACGATCTCGTAGACGCCGGCGGTGATGCGGTAGGTCGCGTTCACCTGCTTCAGAATGTTCTGCAAAGCCGTTTCAAATTCGACGCTCTTCAAGCTGACGGTGACCGACCCTTGCACATCGGGCGCAACCGAATACGATTTGCCGACCGACTTGAAGAGC
>DATJYD010000684.1:0-5446 GCA_035499755.1 Fimbriimonadaceae bacterium | reverse complement strand
GGAACCTTCGAGACGGTCGACAAGACGGCAGAAGCGGAGCTCAGCCGGGCGGCCGGCTGGGAAGAGAGCGCGTCCTCGGACCAAACCACCGGGATCGTCTATCCGAAAGACATGGACGCCTTGTTCCGGCAGGGCGACCGGGCGGTGATCGTGTATCGTCAACGGGTGAACGGGCAGGTTCGGGTCCGCGTGTGGCTGAGGAGTCCGACTCTCTGGGAACGCATCACGGAAAGTGTGACCTCGCGCTAGCCGCGAAACCGTAGCCGCAAGGCGCTTGCCCTGCGAACCTCCTCTGGATTGCTGCGCTCGGCTTGCGTCCTCCTTTTCAGCTTCGTCCCAACCTGCATGCGGCGTGTAAACTCCCGGCCATGGAATACCGGATCGAAAAGGACAGTCTCGGCGAAGTCAAGGTCCCGTCCGACGCCTATTGGGGATCGCAGGCGGAGCGGTCGCGCAACCTCTTCCAGATCAGCGGCCTCACCGAGCACCCGCGGATGATCGACGCTTACATTCTTCTCAAGAAGGCCTGCACGCAGGCGAACACCGAGCTGGGTCTACTCGACAAGGAGATCGGCGGCGCGATCGTCCAAGCTGCCGATGAGATTCTCAGCCAAAGCCCGTACGCCTATGCCTGCGTCCAAAATCCCAAATCCGAGATCCGAGATCTGAGGAGCCAGTTTCCGGTGGACGTATTCCATATGGGTGCAGGCACGAGCTTCAATATGAACTGCAACGAAGTGCTCGCCAATCGCGCCGAGGAGATCCTCGGAGGCAAGCCGGGCGAGTACAAGCGGGTCAACCCGAACGATCACCCGAACTACGGGCAATCGACCAACGACACGTTCCCGAGCGGGATGCGCATCATGGCCCGCCTCATGCTCGGCGATCTCTTAACCGCCGTCGACGGGCTCATCGAGGCCTTCGCCGCCAAAGGCGTGGAGTTCGACCCGATCCTGAAATCCGGCCGAACCCACCTGCAGGACGCGGTGCCGATCCGGCTCGGCCAGGAATTCGCGGCCTACGCGGCGGCTCTCGCCAAGGCGAAGACGCGGATCGAAGCCGGCGCCCACGAGCTAGAGGAGCTTGGCATCGGAGGTTCCGCCACCGGGACCGGACTCAATACCCATCCCAAATACCGGTTCATGGCCGTGGAGAACCTTCGCGCCTACACCGGCATCGAATTTCGGACCGCCCCCGACATGCGGGAAGCGATGCAGAGCAACTTCGCGATGGCCGCCCTTGCGGCCGGCCTCCGTATCTTCTGCCTCGAACTAACTCGGATCTCGAACGACCTCCGGCTCCTCTGTTCCGGGCCCCTTACCGGCATCGCCGAAATCGTGCTGCCGGCCGTGCAGCCCGGCTCCTCGATCATGCCCGGAAAGGTCAATCCGAGCATGGCGGAAAACCTGAACATCGTTCTTTACCAAGTCCTGGGGCAATGCCACACGATCGACATGTGCGTGCAGGCCGGCCAGCTCGAGCTGAACGTGATGATGCCGGGGATGGCTTTTTCCGCCCAATTCGCGATTCAGATCTTGACGAACACCCTTAAGACTTTCACCGAGAATTGCGTGACCGGGATCAAGGCGGACGAGGAGCGGTGCCGGCACTACGCGGAGACCTCGCCTTCCTTGGCGACCGCCCTGAACCCGATTATCGGGTACCAGAAGGCGGCAGGGATCGTGAAGCAGGCACTCAAGGAAAAGCGCTCGATCCCCGATGTGGCCCGCGAGCAGGGGCTGGACGAGGCGACGCTGAAGAAGGCCTTGGATCCCGCGCTCTTGACGGAGCCCGGGATTCCGGGGCGATAGTCCTACCCCCGGGCGAGGGCGATGCCGATGATGACGATCAAGCCGATGGCATTCACGATCACGGTGTAAACGATGATCGCGCGACGCGCGGGAAGCCCCGTCTTCGCGTTGAACTGCATCCCACAAGCCTGACACTTGTGGAGGTTCATCAGCCCCGGTCCGAGGGCGCCTCCCCACCAGGTGAAAGAGACCCTCTTGCCCGCCGGAGACCTGCATCCCGGGCAGATGGGGCCGGTCGGCGGTTGGAGCTGAGGTCTCGGGTAGTTCGACTCGATTGCCATCCTGCCATCTTATCATCACTTCGGCCGGTCCGAGATACAATGTTGCGGATGGAGCATCGCGACGTTTTCGAGAAGAACTACCTTGTGCACGGGCTGAAGCCGGAGGTCGTCGAGCAGATCGAGCAACTCGCGCAGACGGAGACTTTCCTCGCGCGGGAGTTCCTGGTCAAGCATGGGGAGAAGAGCAGCGACCTGTTCGTGATTC
Source organism: Fimbriimonadaceae bacterium (assembly GCA_035499755.1). Classification (GTDB taxonomy): domain Bacteria; phylum Armatimonadota; class Fimbriimonadia; order Fimbriimonadales; family Fimbriimonadaceae; genus JAEVZK01. Next base: position 3,149 of record DATJYD010000684.1, on the reverse strand, counting down.
TCGACGGACGCGTGCTCGTTTGCACGCCTGGCGGCGACGAACTGGCGCAAATCGGTCCCGGCAGCGTACTCGGCGAGGTCGCCCTCGTCGACGACCAGCCCCGGTGCGCGGATGCCGTCTGCATCGGATTGGTCAAGGTCGCGCGCTTGCCGGCGAAGGAGTTGCGCTCCTTCATGGCGAAGAACACGGACGCCGGCTTCCTCATGCTCGCCAACCTCGCACGGGTCCTCAGCAACCGCCTGCGGAAGACGGACGCCGCCGTCGAAGACCTGGCGTCCCATCCGAAGGACGCATGGGCACACGCGCTGTAGCCGAGCTTCGTCCCGCTCGGCTGAACGATAACCCACGTCCCTACGTCTTGGCGGATGGTCTACCGTGCCTCGACCGGCACGCCGCCGACTGCGCCTACCGCGAAAACACAGTCGTCCTTGCTGACCTTCGGGATCACCGTAGATGTGACGGGGCCGACGCGTTTGGAGAACTCCCAAGTCGGCGCGGTCGTCTGGCGCCAATAAACGACGTACTCCTGAGTCACCGGCCCTGACCATCTCAGCTCCGCGTCGTGGCTCTGCTGAGTGGCCACGCGGACCTCGGTGGGTGGTTGCTGGGCATTCGCGAGCTGCATCATCGCGAGCAGGTTGATCTTCGTCACATTCGCGAGATAGTTCCAGTCCATGTACTTGGGCAGGTCTTCCGCCGTGTGCTCGTGGGTGTAGTCCTCGTAAGGCTCGGTGAAGCGCACGGCGGAGAAGCCTTGCCGGTTGAAGGACGTATGGTCGCCGCCGCGGCCGAAGCGGTCGGCGCGGAAAACCAGCTTTACGCTGAAGTCGCGCAGCCGGTCGCGGGTGAAGAACTCGATGATGCGGGCAAGCTCCCGGCTGTTGTGAGGCGGCAGCAAGGCGCCTTCCCGGTCGCGAGCGCCGGAGGGCAGCTCCTCGCTGAAGAGGCGGATATGGTGAGGATCGGAGAAGCCCTGCTGGTCCTTGCTGGAGCCGATAATGTCGCTGCTCAGGACCGCGTCGATCTTCCAGCCTTCCTCCTTTGCCCGCTTGGCGAGGGCGGCCGAGCCGAACAGGCCCTGCTCTTCTCCGGTGAAAGCGACAAATACGATCGTGTCGCTCCACTTCTGCTGGGCCATGATCCGCGCGACCTCGAGAGCCATGCACGCGCCGCTCGCGTCGTCATCGGCGCCCGGCGAGGGCAGAGTCCACTGGCTTGAAGGGTCTTCCCTGGCCTGAGACATGTTGATTGTGTCGATGTGACCGCCGATGATCACTCGGCGATCGGTCGCTCCAGGAAGGGTCGCGATCACCTCCGGCACCTCTCTGTCCTCTTTGATCCGCGGCCCTTTCTTGACCGGATAGTGCCAAACCTCGACGTTCAATCCAGGAATCGCCCGGTACTGAGCGGCCATCCAGTCGGCCGCTTCGTCCACGGTCGGATTGTTGGTGTTGCGGTCATGCCAGGAGGCAAGCTTCTCGACGTTGGCGCGCAGGCGCTTCGGGTCGACCTGCCGGATCATGTCGTCTGGATTCATCTGGAGCGTCATCGTAAGAGCGAGCATCGCAAGCATATCCGCCTTTTACCCCGGCGGCGGGGATGAGGGATGATGGGATGATGGGATGATCTGTGATGGGATGATTCCTGACGGGCTGAGCGGGATGACTCGTGATCGCCGAAACGTCAGCCCCAATACCCCAATACCCCAACACCCCAACACCCCAACACCCCGCCTCAACGTCATCACGAATCATCCCATCAGGAATCAGCCTATCACGGCCCCGGTGCCATACTTTCCCAATGCTGAACGTGACGCCGGGACCGGTGACGCGGATCGTCCTGAACCGGCCGGAAGTGCGGAACGCCTTCAACGACGAGCTGATCGCGATGCTCGCGAACGCCTTCGCAAACCTGGAAAAGGGGACGCGAGCGGTCGTGGTCTCCGGCGAGGGCGAGGCATTCTGCGCGGGCGGCGATCTGGAATGGATGCGTAAAGCGTCTGGCTACACCCAGGACGAGAACCGGCGCGATGCCTTGCGGCTGGCCAGACTCTTCCGAGCGATCGTCGATTGTCCGGCCGTGGTCATCGCGAAGGTCGCGGGACCGGCGTTTGGAGGCGGCTGTGGGCTGGTCGCGGCTGCCGATATCGCGATCGCGAGCACGGACGCGAAGTTCGCGTTCAGCGAAGTCCGCCTCGGGCTGATCCCTGCCACGATCTCCGGATTCGTCATACCCAAGATCGGAGTCGGCCATGCAAGGGCCCTTTTTACTACAGGCGAGGCGTTCGGCGCTGAGCACGCCTTCCGGATCGGCCTCATTCACGAGGTCGTCGCCCGGGAGGAGTTGGATAAGGCTGTCGAGCGCAAGCTGAAGCTTGTCTTTTCGGCCGGTCCGGAGGCGATCCGCCAGTCGAAGCGCCTGATCCAGGACTATCCGCTCACCTTGGACGAGGCCGCCCGTCGCCTCGCCGACGCTCGCGCGGGCAAGGAGGGCCAGGAGGGCGTCGCCGCCTTTTTGGAGAAACGGAAAGCGAGCTTCGTCGCCGACGTCTCCTAGCGATTGCTCACCTTGGCGAGCTCGGTGAGAGAGAGGCGGCCCGTGTAGACGGCCATCCCAAGGGCGACCTCGATTCCCGCGCCGGCAAGCGCCCGCACCTCCTCCATCGTCGTGATTCCTCCCGCTGCGATGAGCACGTTCTCGGTTCGCTCGCGGAGAGCGAAGAAGAAATCGACGTTCGTGCCCTGCATCATCCCTTCCCGGTCCACATAAGTGCAAAGGAAGCCGGCGCAATAGGGTTCGAGCAAGCTCATCACTTCCGACGGAGTCGCGTCGACGGTGTCCTGCCAGCCCCTGACCGCGATCCGCCCACCCTTGGCGTCGATCGCAATGACGATCCGCTCCCGCCCGATCGCCTCACTCAGCTCGACGAGAAACTGACGGTTCACTCCCCCGCCTGGAGAACGGGCGGAGAACACGGCGCTGCCGACGATCACCTGGCTGGCGCCCATCTCGACCAGAGCGGCCGCATCGGCGGCTGCCCGAACGCCGCCCCCAACTCTCGCCTTGACCTTTGTGAGGAGATAGCGGATCAGCTCCCGGTTGTCGCCGGTTCCTTTGGCGGCGTCGAGGTCGATGATGTGGAGGAGTGG
>DATJYD010000683.1:0-3812 GCA_035499755.1 Fimbriimonadaceae bacterium | reverse complement strand
CGCCAGGAGGTCCTTTCCAAGAAGATCGACGGCTACCTGGTCTTGGATCCGAGCTTGATCGAAAAAGACCGGATCGAGTACTACTCCGGGAACGTCTCCGAATACGTGGCTCAGAATCAGCTCGAGCGGGCGGTCAACCACGTGCTCTTGAAGGAGCGCATCGAGAAACGGGGCCTGCCCGCGGATCTCTCGAGCGAGCTCGAGCGCCATGCCGACCTGAGGCCGTTCAAGGTGACCAAGGCGGGGGCTACCGAGGAGAAAGGCGCCGCCTTGTTCACGGTGCTCATCTTCATGATCATCCTGTACACGACCTTCCTGATGTACGGAATGCAGAACATGAAGGGAGTGATCGACGAGAAGACCAACCGCATCGTCGAAGTCATCATCGCCTCGGTGCGCCCGACCGAACTGATGATCGGGAAGATCGTCGGCATCGGGCTCGTCGGCTTGACCCAGTACCTGATCTGGTCGCTGATCGCCATGAACCTCACGCTTCCGGCGATCGCTGGGATCCTGACGACGCCCGAATCGGGGATCCCTCAAATCCCGATCTCCATGATTCTCTACTTCATCCTGTTCTTCGTCTTCGGCTATTTCCTCTACGCGAGTATCTACACCGCGATCGGCGCGCCCTTCAACACCGACCAGGAAGCCCAGCAGCTCTCGATGGTGCCGATGTTTTTCATCGTGTCGGTGTGGGCATTCTTCCCCTCGCTGATGAACAACCCGAACGGCGGTGTCGCGATCTTCGCGTCTCTTTTTCCCCTGACCTCGCCGCTCGCGATGTTTCTCCGCACCTCGATGGGCCAGCCGCCCGGCTGGCAGGTCGCTCTCTCGATCGTTCTGCTGATCGCATCCACTCTGCTGATCGCCTGGGTGGCGGGACGGGTCTATCGGGTCGGCATCCTGATGTACGGCAAGAAGCCGACAATTCCGGAGATCGCTCGCTGGGTGCGGTATCGTCCCGGTCAAGCCCCGCAGCCGGCGGCGCGAGAAGCCTCCTAAGCGGCGCGCGCGGTCGCGGCCGAGCTCGCCGCCTTGCCGGCCCCTCGGCCCTATGCTAATTTTGCCGGCCCGTTCGGCCCATTCGTCTAACGGTTAGGACGCAGCCCTCTCAAGGCTGAAATACGGGTTCGATTCCCGTATGGGCTACCAGATCTTGCCGCCCCTTCAAGCCTCCCGCTGCGTTGGGACGCAGCCCTCTCAAGGCGGCTGAAGTCCGCGCGGCTCGCCGCCGCGACACGGGTTCGATTCCCGTATGGGCTACCAGATCTTGCCGCCCCTTCAAGCCTCCCGCCGAGTCGGCACGCAGCCCTCTCGAGGCCGCTGAAGGCGGCGCGCCTCCCCGGCGCGACACGGTTCGATCGAGCCGGCCGCTTACTGTCGGTTCGGCTTACAGGCGAAAATCAGCGCCCGATCCCCCTCGACCAGAACGGCGTTGCCCCCGGCCCTCGCGGCGCGCTCGGCAATACACGAGATGGGAGTTCCGCCGCCTTCGGCCGGGCACTCGGTCTTCAGGTCAATTTCGTCCAGATAGACGCAGCCTTTGACCGCCTCTCGGCTCTGCACGAGTCGCACTCCGGCACTCGTCGGGGTCGGGGAGATCTTCAGCGGAGCCGGAACCGGAGTCGCCGTCGGGGTCGGCGACAAAGACGGAACTGGCGGAGGAGCTGGGGTCACCGAGAGACTGGGAGTCGGCGTTGGCCTTGGGGTCGGCGACGGCGAGGGTGTTGCGGATGGAGGGGGGGTCGCGGAAGGAGTTGGAGTCGCCGAGAGCTCGCTCGGGGTGGGGCTCGGAGCCTCGCACTGGTAGGCCTCTCCGACGAAGCCTTTCGCGAGCAGCGTGTCGCCACCCGCCACCAGAACCTGGTACCGAAGGCACTCCTCGGTCGTCGGCTGGGCGATCAGGCCGCAGCCTCGACTCGTGTCCCAGGCATCAAGGAACGCGACCCGGCGGCAGTCCTTGACGTCGTTCGGGTTGGTCGTGACCTTCACGTCCCAAATCGACTTCGTCGCCTTCATGGTCTGCTTATAGCTCGCGCAGCCGAAACCGGCCGCCAAGAGCAGCACGAGAACCGCGCCGGTGTGACTTCGCATGCGAATGCCTCGCCCCCGGACGAATGAAATGAAGAACGCGAGGCAAGCCTATCAGTCCCGGGAGAACCGGGCACCGATCAAAAATCTCCTCTTCCGAGCCTCTCACCCGTCCCTCTACGCGTACCATTCGGCCGGAGCCTCCCGTGGACGTTAGAATTGCGGCTCTTGAGGCAGGCTCATCCGGCTGCCGGCCGTTCGTCCGGCCCGCTGACTCCCGTGCAGAGAAAGCACCCGATTCCCAAGCGGCGCCGCCGCCAGCGGCGCGGCAAGGCCTGGAACCTCGGCATGGGCATCTTCTTCTTCATCGTCGGCGTCATCGGTATCTTGATCCCCGTCATGCCCCAGGTCCCCTTCTTCATCATGAGCCTGTTGTTCTTCTCGCTGGTCTTTCCCCCGATTCGCCGGCGAATCCGGCGCTTTCTGCATGGCCACCCCCGAGTGGCGCACGCCTACAAGCGCTGGCGAGACAAGGCCCGGAAGAAGCGCCAAGCCATCATCCGAAGGGAGAAGGAGCTCTTCGCTCACCTGCGCCACCACGGAGAGGTCTAGGGCAGCGATCCCTCACCGACAAGCACCGCCAAACGGCGACTCGTCGAGAGGGAAGTTTGTGGCGGCTGGGCAGAGCGGCGGCTTCTTCGGTTCTCCGCCTTCGAGGCCTCCGCATCCGGCGGACGGAGCCGATTCTCGCTAGTCCATCTGACGGCGCAAGACCGTCGGGATGTCGAAATCGTCCCGTGCCGACGCATTTGGGCCGAATCCTCCCGAGTCGTCTCCGCGCAGAAACGGCGCCCGGCCCGGACGCACTGGGGCGGCCGCCTTGTTGTGCTCCTCTTCGAGAGCGGCCTGCGCCTCGTCGGCCCGGTCGAAGCCCGTGGCGATGACCGTGACCTTCACGAGGCCGGAGAGACGTTCGTCATGCACACAGCCGAACAGGATCTCGGCCTCCGGGTCGGCGGCTTGCTGAATGATCTCGGCGGCCTCGTTGACCTCGAAGAGCGTCAGATCTGCTCCTCCGGTGATGTTCATGAGGACGCCGCGCGCCCCTTCGATCGAAGCGTCCTCGAGCAGAGGCGAGCTGATGGCTGCCTGCGCCGCGTGGATCGCGCGGTTCTCTCCCTCCGCCATCGCCGTGCCCATCAACGCCCGACCCATGTCGGACATGATCTTCTTGACGTCCGCGAAGTCGAGATTGATCTCGCCGGGGCAGTTGATCAAGTCCGAGATCCCCTGGATCGCCTGCCGCAGCACGTCGTCGGCGGTCTTGAAGGCGTCGTTCAACGGCGTGTTCTTCTCGACGAAGGAGAGCAGGCGCTGGTTTGGGATCGTGATCAGGGTGTCGACATGATCGCGCAGCTCCCGCGCCGCCCGCTCGGCCTGACGCATTCGCTTCTTGCCCTCGAAGTCGAAGGGCTTGGTCACGACCGCGACCGTCAGCGCTCCGGCCTCGGCCGCGAGCTTGGCGATGATGGGGCCGGCGCCCGATCCGGTGCCGCCCCCGAGTCCCGCCGCGAGGAAGACCATGTCGGCGCCCTTGATGACGTGCGCGAGCTTCTCCTGATCCTCGAGGGCGGCGTTGCGCCCCACCTCCGGATCCGCTCCCGCGCCCAATCCCTTCGTCAGCCGAGACCCGATCTGTAGCTTCATTGGCGAGGAAGCCATCCGGAGGGCCTGCAGGTCCGTGTTGCAGGCGATGTACTCGACACCCCGCAGACCCG
>DATJYD010000682.1:0-3980 GCA_035499755.1 Fimbriimonadaceae bacterium | reverse complement strand
TTCCCTTTACCGGCCAGATCGCGGTTCTGATGAACCGGGGTTCGGCAAGCGCGTCGGAGATCGCGTGCGCGGCCCTCAAGGATTGGCGCGATGCCGTTCTCGTCGGCCAAAAGTCGATGGGGGCGGTGCTCGCCTCTGTTTACGGGCCTTTGCCCGACGGCTTCGAGCTACAGTATCCGGTCCAGGATTACATCACGATCAAGGGCGAAAGGCTCGAGGGACATCCCCGCGTTCCCGATCTCGACGTCGCATCCGATCCCGGTGCGCCCGACGATGTGCCTCAAAAGGCTCTCGATTTCCTGCGAAAGCGCGTCGCTCTGCACTCGAACACCCAGGTCTCGACCACCGGCCACGAATCGCCCGGAGGCTAGGATTGCCGGTTTGCGAGTATTCTCGCCGCGATGCCTGCGATCGAGACGCATGACCTGACCAAGACCTACGTGTCGGCGAAGAAGCAGCCAGGCATCTGGGGTGGAATCAAGGGTCTGTTCTCGCGCGAGAAGCTCGAAGTCGAGGCCGTCAAGCGGGTCAATCTCTCGATCGAGCAGGGGGAAATGGTTGGATTTCTCGGCCCCAACGGCGCCGGCAAGACGACCACGCTCAAGATGCTGAGCGGCATCCTCTACCCCACGAGCGGCGAGGCCAAGGTGCTCGGCTACACGCCAAGCCAGCGCCGCCCCGAGATGCTCAAGCAGATCTCGCTGGTCATGGGCAACAAGAACCAGCTCTGGTGGGACCTGCCCGCATGGGAGAGCTTCGTCGTCCTGAAGGAGCTCTATGAGGTTCCCGACGACAAGTTCAAGAAGCGAACCGATTTCTTGATCGAGGAGCTTCAGATCACGGACAAGGTCAACCTCCAGGTCCGCAAGCTGTCGCTCGGGGAGCGGATGAAGTGCGAACTCGTGGCAGCTCTGCTCTACTCGCCGAGAATCGTCTTCCTGGACGAGCCCACGATCGGCCTCGACGTCGTCAGCCAGAAGCGAATCCGAGACTTCCTCAAGCAGCTTCACGCCGAAGACAATTCGACGATCCTGCTCACCAGCCACTACATGCAGGATGTCGAGGAACTCTGCAACCGGGTCGTTGTGATCGACCATGGATCGGTGATCTTCGAAGGCACGCTCGGAGATCTCACGCGGCAGTTCAGCGAAACGAGGAAGCTGCGCCTCAGCTTCTCCGAAGCGGTCGAACTGGCCGATGTCGCCCACTTCGGGCAGGCGAGCATGCCTGAGCCGACCGTCGCGGTCATCGACGTCCCTCGCGACAAATTGGCCAAGGTGACGAGCGCCGTGCTTCAGAAGCTGCCGGTCAACGACGTCGCGATCGAAGAGGTCGAGATCGAAGACGTGATCCGCGACCTCTTCAGCAGCGGCCCGCCGAAGCAGTAGGCTAAGGACATCGCCCAAACTGCTTCGTGCCGGGAGCACGGATTTCACCCTTGTCGTGAATCCGGTTTTAGGTTCTCCGACGAGTCTTTGTGACCGCATATTGCTACTTCCAGCGTGTATCCTTAAGCGATCGGCCCGGCGGTTGCCGGGCCTTTACCTTGACCCGAGAGTCTCACATGCAATGCAGTAGATTTCAAATCGTGTGCTTCGCGACGGCGGCCGCGTGCGTCGCCGCAGCCTCCATGCCTTGGCCCCGATCCGCCCGGTCGCAGGGTCCCGAGCGAAAAACCACGGATCCTCCCGTGGCCTCGACCGGGAAGCTCGGCCAAGACCTCTTTATGGCTATCGACCATCACGATCTTGCCCGCGTGCAGTCCCTGATCAAGAAGGGGGCGGACCCGAACTCGCAGAACGGACTCCAATTCACGCCCTTGTACCTGGCGGCGGCAACCCATCAGACGGCCGCGATGCAGGCCTTGCTCGACGCCGGCGCAAAGCCCGATGCGGCGAGCGCCTACGGGACCCCCTTGCTGTTCGCCGCTCTGACCGCCGACTCGGAAGGAGCGAAGATTCTCTACGACCGCAACGTCAACGTGAATACGAGCCGCGGGGATGGCGACACCGTCCTCATGATGGCGGCTCTGTCCGGCTCGCCGGATTTCGTCGGAAGTCTCCTGCAGCGCAAAGCCGACGTCAATGCGAAGAGCGAAGACGACGAAACGGCCCTGATGTACGCCGCCCGCGCCGGGAATACGGCCGCCGGAAAGATGCTGATGGATGCGGGGGCGAACGTGAACGACGCAGACTCGTACGGTCAGACCGCGCTGATGCTTGCCGCAATGAACGGCCACCTCGACTTTGTGGAGGCCCTCCTCGAGCGTGGCGCGGATCCGAATCTCCGGGACGAAAAAAAGCGCACGGCTCTCATGCTCGCGGCATCCTACGGAGACTATCCCGACGTGCTCGGAGCCTTACTCCGCAAAGGAGCCGATCCGAAAGCCGCGGATAGCCGGGGCCGGACCGCCGGGGAGATCGCCGCGGCGCACGGATACAGGCGGAGTGCGTCGCTGCTCGGCGAAGCCACCGCGCCAGTGCAGGTCCGCACGCCCAAAGCGGCCATTCTCCTCAGCCTCAAAGTCGTGCAGGCTTCGACGGCCGAATTCGACCGCGACGCCTCTTGCATCTCTTGCCATCAAGAAGGCCTCGGCCGAATGGCGACCGGCGCAGCCCGGACCCACGGGTTCAAACTCGACGAAGCGATGCTTCGCGGTCAATCCGCCCGCGTCGCGGGCGCCCTCAACGCGATGAGGCCCCTCCACGAGCAGGCTTTGAAGAGCCCGAGCGCGATGAAGGAGATCCCGTTAATCGAGATCAACGAGGTGTCGGATACTGACGGCTGGCTCCTGGCCGGCATGGCTTGGCAGAAGGAACCGGCGACGCCCGCGTCGGCGGCCATGGCGCTCGTGCTCGCTCGCCAGCAAGCCCCGGATGGAAGCTGGACTTTCTCGATTCCCCGCGTTCCCATGCAGTCGAGCGTTATCGGCTTCACGGCACTTGCCGTGCATGGCCTTCACACCTACGCCCCGAAGTCGCAGGCAAGAGAGATCTCGCTACGGATCCGGCGCGCGAGATCGTGGCTGCTCAAGGCCCCGGCCCAGACGAGCGACGATCTCGCCTTCCGGGCACTCGGCCTCAGATGGTCGGGGGCTTCGATGAGTCAGATCGCATCGGCAACCCGAGCACTGATCAAAGCGCAGAACCCGGACGGCGGATGGTCCCAGGCGCCCGGTCTTCACAGCGACGCCTACGCGACCGGCGAAGCCCTCTACGCGCTTCACGAGGGCGGCGGGTTGTCTGCCCAGTCCGCCCCGTACAAGCGAGGAGTGCGATTCCTGTTGAGAACCCAGGACGACGATGGTTCGTGGTTCGTCAACAAGCGAGCCATCCCCGCGAACAACTACTTCGATGCCGGCTTCCCCCACGGCGAATCGCAGTACGCATCGTTCAACGGCACGTGCTGGGCGACGATGGCTCTCCTCGACGCGACCGCGAAGTAGCCCCGTCCAATCGGTCGGGTCAGTCGGGTCTGTGAGATCGGTCCGATCCGACCGAGAACGGAACGAGATAGCTGCCGAACTGGGAAACGACATAGACAAGATTTCGGCCCGGCAGAAAGCCGTAGTCCAGAATGTCCGGCCCTGCGAATACGACGGCGGCTCTGAAGGAGTCTTGGCCGATATAAACGGCTCTGTCTCCAGGCTTTTGGGGCGGATAGGGCACGGCCCGGTCGTCCGTCAGCCAGACGCACGTGATAGCCGCCGTTCCGTCCTTGTACTTCATCTCGGCGTGGGTATCTCGGAGGTGCATGCTGCCCCGATCCTTGCTTTGATCGGGAGTCAAATAGCCCGGGGAGGAAGTCTCCTCGGTACCGACTCCGTGCCGGTCGACTTTGGTCCAACGGCGTCCACTGCCGAACCAGGCGTTGCCGAACTCGTCGAATCCCGCCCGGTCGGCCGGCGGAATGGTGTGAACCACGTTTCCCGCGGCCGCCACTTGGCCGGGGGTGATCCGATGGCCGGGACTGCGGTCGGG
>DATJYD010000681.1:0-2008 GCA_035499755.1 Fimbriimonadaceae bacterium | reverse complement strand
GTCTGCAACGGCAACTTCCTTGGGATCGGCTGCGACGACAGCTACACCGCGCTTCAGGTCGACCAATGCGCTCCGTTCGGCCTTCTGATCACGAACGGCGAGTTCGTGTCCTTCCACGGTCCCGATCCGACGATGATCCGGATTTCGCCGACGAACACCGGCTCGGTCCGCTTCTCGAATTGCGCATTCTGGGGCCCTTGCAACCAGATCGCCTGGATCGAGGGCAAAGGCACCGTCGGCTTCGGCGATTGCACCTTCGTCCAGTGGAAGAAGAATGCGATCGATGCCCTTGGCGGCGCCGTGCTCGTTCGCGGCTGCGAGTTCCGAGATAACCAGCCGGGCATCCACTCGGGACCCGACGCCAAGGTGACCGCCTCGGACAACGTGGGGGCGGGAGCTGGCAAGTAGCGTAGCGCCGGTCCACTCATTCACGGTGGAGCGGGTGCGCCAGGGCGCAGGTCAAGTACACTAAGCCCCCGGAATGAAGCCCACCGTGCTCGTGCTCGGCTCCGGACCCATCCGTATCGGACAGGGGATCGAATTCGACTACTCCTGCGTCCACTGCGTCTGGTCGCTCCAGCGCCTCGGCTACCGCGCGATCATCGTCAACAACAACCCGGAGACCGTCTCCACCGACTTCGATACCGGCGACGGTCTCTACTTCGAGCCAGTCACGCTGGAAGACGTCCTCGACGTCATCCGGCACGAGAAGGCGATCGGCGCCGTCTGCCAGTTCGGCGGTCAGACCGCGATCAATCTCGCCGAGGGGCTCAAGCGGAGCGGCATCCAGGTCCTCGGCACCTCGCCCGAAGCAATCGCGATGGCCGAAGATCGCGAGCAGTTCGATCGCCTCCTAGAAAGGCTGGAGATTCCGAGACCGCGGGGCAAAGCCGTGCGTAGCCTCGAAGAAGCCGTCGAGGTCGCCGCAGCCGTCGGCTACCCCGTCCTGGTGCGCCCCAGCTTCGTACTCGGTGGCCGCGCGATGGAGATCGTCTTCTCCGAGCAGCACCTGCGCAACTTCTATGGCGAAGCCGAGGAGGCCAACCCAGGCCAACCCGTGCTCGTCGACAAGTACCTTCTCGGCAAGGAGACCGAGGTCGATGTCATCTCGGACGGTGAGGACACCCTCGTTCCTGGCATCATGGAGCACATCGAGCGAGCCGGAGTCCACTCGGGAGATTCCATGGCCGTCTATCCAGCCGTCAGTCTCAGCAAAGACGTGCAGGCTCAAATGGTAACGAGCGCCTGCAAGATTGCTCGGGCGCTCGGCGTCAAGGGTCTGATGAACATCCAGTTCGTCATCGCGGAGGGGCCGGGCGGCGAAACCGCCTACGTCCTCGAAGTCAATCCCCGCGCCAGCCGAACCGTCCCCTATCTCAGCAAGGTCACCGGCATTCCCATGGTCGATCTCGCGACGAGAACCATGATGGGCCAGAAGCTGAAGGATCTTGGCTACGAGAGCGGCCTTTGGATCCTCCAGCCGCTCTCAGATTCCAGTGGCGGCGAACCTCCCTGCGCGCTCAGGCAGGCCGCTGCCGACTATGGCCTGGACGAGATTTCCAAGCCCGCGCCATCAGATCACAGGCCTCATTTCCCCGGACGCATCATCCCGGAAGGAGCGTTCCTCGATGGAACCGCCGAGATCCCTGAGCCGATACTCTACGCGATCAAGGCGCCGGTTTTCTCTTTCCAGAAGCTGAGCAAAGTCGAGCCGAGCCTCGGCCCCGAGATGAAGTCGACGGGCGAGATTCTCGGCATCGACAACACGTTCAGCGGCGCACTCTACAAAGCGATGCTCGCTAGCGGAATCCTCTTCAAAGGCGAAGGCCTCGTCCTTCTGACCGTCAAAGAGGGCGACAAATCGGAAGCCGTCCGCATTGCCCAGGCGTTGCACCAAGCCAACCGGGCGATAGCCGCGACCCCGGGAACCGCCGACGCCCTTGAACGGGCGGGCGTCCCGTGTACTCGGGTCAGTAAGATTCAGGAGGGCAGCCCAAACCTCCTGGAT
>DATJYD010000680.1:0-2505 GCA_035499755.1 Fimbriimonadaceae bacterium | reverse complement strand
CGTCGAGCGACCGGAGCAGGGCTTCCCGGAGCAGGGCCTCCTTCGACTTGAAGTGCGTGTAGAACGTGCCGACGGTCAGGTCGGCCTCGGCCATGATCGTCGCGAGGCCCACGGCGGCGATGCCGTGCTGACGAAAGAGGCGCGATGCGGCCTCCAGGATCCGTTCGCGGGTCGCTTCGTTGTGTTCGGGGGCGTATCGCATCGGTGCAGATCCATCCCTACTTCACCTTGATCACGACCTTACCCTTTGCTCGTCCGGTCTCGACGTAGGCCAGCGCTTCATTCGTCGAGTGGAACGGAAAGACCTTGTCCAGCACCGGGCGGACGACTCCAGCATCGACGAGCGCAGCGATCCTCTGCAGCTGGTCGCCGCTCGCCCTCATGAAGAGAAAGGAATACTTGGTGTCGAGACTCCTTGCCTTTCGCCTCGCGCCGAAGCTCAGCGCCCACGTGACGAGCTTCACGAACCATGGCGCGCCGATGTCTTCAGCGAACTCCGGATCGGGAGGACCAGAGATCGAGACCAGGCGTCCACCCGTTCGCAACACGCGCAAGGACTTCCCGAGCGCTTTGCCGTTCTGGCTGTGCAGCACGAGGTCGTAGCCGCTCAGCTTGGTCTCGAAGTCTTCCTTCTTGTAGTCCACGACGATGTCCGCACCGAGCCTGCGAACCAGCTCCGCGTTCGACGTGCTGGTCGTGGTCGCGACCGTGGCGCCGAGGTGCTTTGCCAGCTGGATGGCGAACGTGCCCACGCCGCCCGACCCCGCTTGGATGAAGACCTTCTGGCCCCGCTTCAGCTGCCCTCTCTCCACGAGCGCCTGCCACGCCGTCAAGCCCACAAGGGGAAGCGAGGCCGCCTCCTCCATCGTGAGCTTTCTTGGCTTCAGCGCGACGTCCTTCTCCTGGAGAGCGATGAGCTCCGCGAAGGTTCCGATGCGATGGTCTGCCGGTCGAGCGTAGACCTCGTCACCCGGCTTGAAGTGTTTCACGCGTGCGCCGACCCGAACCACGACGCCGGCCACGTCATGACCCAGGACGAACGGTGCGCGGTAGGGGAGGATGAGCTTGAACTCGCCACTCCGGATCTTCGAATCCAGGAGGTTCACCCCGGCCGCATGGACCTGGACGAGGACCTCGTCCTCCCGGACGTCCGGGTCTGCCATCTCACCGGCCCGGAGAGGGACGTTGCTCCCGTAGCGATCCAGGATGAACGCCTTCATGAAGCGGCCCCGAGGTCCACCCATCTCGTCGCGGTCATCGTTTCACGCCGCGGGACGCCACGGTGTGGGCGCGTCGAGCCTCAGGTTCCTTCGAATCCCCGCGTCCATCAGGCCGGCCGGCAGGAACGTGCGAAGGAACCGCAGGCGGCCCGCGAGACGACCAGCCGTGTATCGGAGCTTCGGGTGCGCCGCGCCGGCCGCCTTCAGGACGACCTCGGCCACGACGCGGGGCTCGTCGGCGCTTGCCATCACTTGCTTCACCCGACTGTTCACCGCCGCGCGGACCTCACGGTACTCATCGAGCGTGGCGTCGGGTTCCAGGAAGTTCGCGTCGAACGGCGTCTTCACGTACGCAGGCTCGATGACCGAGACCCGGATGCCCCTCGTGCGTAGCTCGTGGTCGAGCGACTCCGAATAGCCCTCGACGGCGTGCTTGGTCGCGGCGTAGAGCGCCCCGTACGGCATCGGCAGGAAGCCCAGGGCCGAGCCGATGTTGATGATGCGCCCCGCTCCTTGGCGTCGCATCTGGGGCACGACGGCGCGCGTCGTCCGGACCATCCCGAAGAAGTTCGTGTCGAAGATCGACCGGGCCTGCTCGATGGAGCTCTCTTCCGCTCCAGCAGGACCGACGCTGAAACCGGCGTTGTTCACGAGCACATCGATCCGGCCGCCGCGCCGCACCACTTCCTCGACGGCGGCTTCGACCGATCGATCACTGGTCACGTCGAGGGACAGCATCTCGAACGCTCGTCGCTCCGGCGACGCGGCTCGCCTGCTCGTACCGAAGACCCTGTAGCCAGCCTCGGCGAGCCGCCCTGCGATGGCTGCTCCGATGCCCGATGACGCGCCCGTGACGAGGGCGACCTTGCTGTTCATGACGTCTTCCTCCCGGTCCGGTCAGCGACGTCCTCGTGGACGAGGACGTCAGGTCCGCCAGTCGCGTGAGACCGTGCTGCGTTCATTTTCGGCTCCCCGCGCCTGAAGGTGCAGCCGGCGCGTCATGCATTGCATTGTGGTCATACTGCCATCAACAGACAAGCGCAAGGGGTCGGTGCCGAATTCGGGCGGAAGCACCTACCACCCGAAGCTCTAACTCGGCGGCAAAGCGGGCCAGCTCGAGGCTGTCATCCGCTCCGCCACCTCATCGAGAGGCTGTGGACAAACGGTGGAGGCGACCGTCTCACGCCTGCGACGTCCCGCTCCGCCGTGCCTTGGAGGTGGGCCGACGGGAGGCCGACGTGGTCACCAGCTGAGGGCGGCAATCGTTCCCAACCTCCGGGTGTTG
>DATJYD010000679.1:0-5259 GCA_035499755.1 Fimbriimonadaceae bacterium | reverse complement strand
GTTTCGCCATCTTGCCCCGGCAACCCCCGCCCGAACGGAATTCGGAATCGGAGGCTACCTTGCCTCGACCGCGGAGGGGCCGTGGCTTGTCGATCCACGGGCCTCTTTGGACGGCACTTAACCGGCTTAGTGGCGAGAGCTTTGGCAGGGCAGGCCCTGCCGCTACGGGACCGCCTTCTTCTCCAATAAGGCAGGTTAAGCCTGGGTTAAGCCCGTGTGGTCGCTGAGAACTTTGGAATCCGGGCGCGAACCTGGTTCAAGGTTCGCGCCGCGTAGACGCCGGGGCATTGGGCCGATGCAGATTCAAGCCGCTAGGAGGGCGTTTCTTTGCATGTTGCCTCCTAATCATGTAGGCAGACCTCTCCCAACCCCAACCGCCGTATTTCCCCAAACCCAAGAACGCCGGTCTCCAAGCATCTCCAGCGTCTGTACGCAAGGCCTACGCTTTTTCAACTTTTTTGCCGCTTCCCCTTGCAAGCCCGGCGGTGACGCTCCAAGAGGCAAGAAAGTTTAAAAAGTGCTCCGCAGCCTTGCGTGCAGACGCTGGAGATGCAGTCAGTCACTCGTTCTTGGGTTTGGGGAAAGACGCCTTACCACCCCTCGTTCCAGGTTGCGATCGGCGACCGAGAGCGGGGGCCAGGTGTTTGCCCCTGACGCCTTTCCTAACTATCGAAGGCGACCCAATGCAAAGCAAAGGCTCCTAGTGCTGAATGCTGGCGATCTTGTTAAGCAGGTTCTCCGCGACGACGTACGCCGGGTCGACATCGCCCTTCTTGACGAACGGAACGTCGTCGGCTCGAGCATCGGGAACGATCCCGTTGGCTTCGAGCCGGACTCCATCCTCCGAGATGTAGTCGCTGATCGGGTACTGGAGGCTGAAGTCGTGAGGCAGAGGCGCCATGACCGAGACGAGGACGGCCCCCGCCGAACGATGGCCGACCACCGGCGCTCCCTTCAGTTCCTTGAGGGCTTCCGCCGTAATCTCCGACGCGCTGCCCGATCCTTCGTCGACGAGAACCGCGATGTGCCCCTGATAAACCGGAACCGGATTCGCCCGAATGGTGAGCTTCGTGGGCGCCAGCTTGGCGATGCCCACGAGATCGGTCGGACTGCCGTGGGCTGCGACGAACGTGTCGACGTCGTTCTTGTTGATGAAGGTGCCGATTTCGGTGCCCTGCTTCAGCAAGGTTCCGAGGAAGTGGAGCATGTTGTTCACCGCTCCGCCGCCGTTCCCTCGCAGATCCACGAGCAGGTTCTTCGCTTTCGCCGCCTGCTGCATGAGGTCGTCGACCTGGACTTCGCTGTAGGACAGGTCGAAGGAGTGGATCTGGATCGCCGCCGTATCCTTGTCGATCCAAGTCAGCGTCTCCTTTTGGGCCGTGTTGAACTTGGCGCGCAGGACCTTGTAGGTCTTGGTCGTTCCGTCGGCCTTCTTGACCTTGAGCGTCACGTAGGTGCCCTCGGGACCGGTGATGTACTGACGGTCCGCCTTGTGTCCGTCGGCTTCGAGGATGATGTCGCCCGCCACGAGGCCGGCCTTTTCGGCGGGAGCGCCGGGCACCGTGCCGGTCACGAGAATCCCATCCGGTTGAACTTCGATCCGAATCCCGATGCCGACCATTTGCTGCGTGTTCCGCTGGTCAACGATCTCGGGAGGCAGAAGAACGATGTGGCTGATGTTGAACGCCGAGTGGAGTTCGTTGTCGACGATCGCCGCGAACTCATCCTGGGTCTTCGCCTGTTCGGCCTTGGTCTTGATCTTCGAAAGGAAGTCGTCCCACTTCGAAAAGTCTACATTGGGAACGTACGCCCGGCTCGTGATGAGGGCCGACATCCTGTCCAGCACCTGCTCCTTGGCCGCCTGCGTCCATTCGGGGCTATCCGCGGCGGTGCTATGGGGCCGCTGGGAGTAGGCGGTCGGGGTTACGGCGAGCAGGGCGACTGTAGAGGCAGCAGCCAGCAGTCCTTTTCGTAAAGTCATCACCTTCATTGCTATCTTTCCAATACTCATCTTCGGGAGGATTGTTCTGCCGACGCCCAAAAAAGAGCCCTTCCGAACCACTCGCAACCGGAGCATGCGTGTCGAAGAATCATATCTCGGTTCCACGACATTTTGCCTGGAGCCCTCCGCATCGGCGAACCTGCTCCTCCGCGCTCTGTCCGAGCTGTCCCTCGTTCTGGGTCGCCCGTGATGATGAACAGGTCCGACTGTATCCGTCTTTCGGGCAAGGGAAAAGGCACACGCAGGGATCCGACCGGATCCGCCGATATCGCGGGATGATTGATACGCCGCGTCCTGCCGATGCCGGCTACCCAGACTTGAGTAGAGGAGCGAACGGGTGTCGCGCCGCGTTATGCTTAATGAGCGCGCCCGATACCGACCATGAAGCGCCTTTGGCCTGTCCTGTTCCTCGCCTTGCTCCCGATCATGCCGCTTTGGCGGTGCGTTTTCCTAGGAGAGGCGATTGGCCCCTTCGATCAAATCCGGCAGATGGCGCCGTGGAACGGTCCCAAGCCGCATCAGCCCTGGGACGTCCTCCAGGCCGACGGCGTTCTTCAGTTCTATCCCTGGCGCGACATGGTCTTCAAGGCCTGGGGGCACGGGCAGCTTCCGCTTTGGAACAACTACGAACTCGCCGGCACCCCGCTTCTCGCAAACTCGCAGTCGGCCGGCTTCTATCCCCCTCACGTCCTGATGGGGGTTCTCCATGTGCCGACTCCGGCCGCGATGCTGCTCCTGGCCTGGCTGCACCTGTTTTGGGCGGGACTGGGCGCCTACCTCCTCGCGCGGCTTTATGGAGCCTCCAAGATCGGGGGCGCCGTGGCGGGCGCCACCTTCGAGCTATCTGCGTTTATGCTCGCCTGGACTGCGCTGCCCAGCGTCATCACGACGGTTTCCTGGATTCCCTGGCTCCTCGTCGGGATCTATGGAGTCTATCGATTCAACCCGCTGCTCGCGGCCCTGAGCCGCGGTCCGGTTACGACTGCCGACGACCCGATGCAGGAGGTCGCCGAGTTCATGGCGCAAAAGCGCGGGGACAACCGACGGTTCCTTGGATTCACCTTGCTCATCGCATTCTCCACGGGAATGCTGCTGCTCGCCGGCCATCTGCAGTTCGCCGCATACGGACTCATGGGGGCGTTCGTTTTCGCCGCCTGCTTGGCCATTGGAGGCGCGGTCGAGTATCACCGGCTTCGAGACCGCATCCAGGTGGTTACCTTCAGGATCGATCCCTCCGGCAGAGCCGATAAGGCCGGCGAAGGCATGCCCTTTGTGTTCCTGCCTTGGCTGGGGTCCTCCTTCCGGACGATTCTCGCTCTCGCCCTCGGATTCGTCCTGGCCGCGCCCCAGTTGCTTCCCGTTCTCAACTACAGCCGGTTCTCCCATCGCAGGGCTCCTCCGACGGAGGCCGGCTTTGCCGCCTACACCGCGGGAGCGATCAAGCCGTTCGAGCTCGCTAACCTGGTGGACGCTTACACGCTGGGCTCGCCGAGGACGCCGGTTTCCCTCGGTGAGCACACGATCGGCGCCTATTGGCCGGCCCTGGAGAAGCCGGGAGCGAACCTGGCTGAGTCGGCGGTAACGATCGGCCCGTTCGCCGTCGGGCTCCTCTGCCTTCTGCCTTGGCGTCGGAAGAAGTACTGGACGCTTGCCGCAATCGGCGTGCTCGCGCTTCTCCTCGCTCTCGGCACGCCGCTGAACTGGCCGCTCTACAATCTCGTTCCCGGCTGGGCCTCGACCGGTTCGCCGGGGCGGATCATCGCCCTCTTCGTGCTCACCGCCTCGGTGCTGTGCGGTCTCGCAATCGGCGAAGAGGCACAGCCGGCCGGCGGGGCCCAGCGCTTCGTCGCGCTGCTGGCGCCTCTCGTCCTCTCCGCCATCTGCCTCGTCAGCGTGCAAGCCGGGGCGGGCGACCGCACCGCCCAGATGGCTTCCGACGCGGCGACGGCCGCGATGACCCCGACTCTCCTCGGCGCGCTGATCGCCATGGCCGGAGTTTCGGTCCTGATCTTTCCTGCCGCGGCCAAATATCGGCCCGGACTCATCGCGCTTCCCGTGATCCTGGCTTGGCTCTGCTATGGCGGCAATATCGTCCCGAGCGGAGATCCGATTCCCATCGAGCCGGCGCATGGCTTCGAGCGCATTGCCTTCGTGAACAAGGATTGGTCGCTTCTCGTCGCGGCACCCGCGCTCGCCCCGCCGAACACCGCCTATCTGCTCGGCGAGCACGAGATCGGCGGTTACGATTCGCTGCTTCACCGCCAGACGAAGGCTCTCCTCGACGACATCGACGGCCACGATTCCGCGACGCCCGCGAACGGCAACATGCTCTTCGTCGCGCCGGACGCCGATTCGATGAAGCTGCGGAACGCGGGAGTTAGCGAAGTCGACTCGCGCGCTCCTCTTCCTCAGTTTTCGGATGCCGCCAAGGAGGACGGCCTCTTTCGGTACCGGTCGGGCAAAGTGAGGGCCGAATTCGGAACGCCCAATGGCGGCTTGGCATTGGAAGAGATCGGAGCGGGGCGCGCCGTCTGCACCGGCGGCGAGGCGAGCGTCGTCAGCGAGAGCCCGTCCCAGATCACGGTATCCGCCACCGGGCCGGGGCGGCTGACCCTTCGCGACCGCAACATGCCAGGCTGGATGGCGAAAGTGGACGGAAGCCACGTTCCCATCGAGGGCGACCTCTGGCGCGAAGTCGAGGTTCCCGCCGGCAAGCACCTGGTCCAGTTCGATTACGTTCCCCCCGGCATGATGCCTGGCCTCTTTCTCGGGATTCCGGGCTGGCTGCTCCTGATCATCCTGGCCGCGGTCCGTAGATCAGGCTTCCCGACAAAGCGCGGACGAGTCCGCGCACTCCATACGAGGCTGGAGCCGTGACGTTTACGATTCCGGGTTGGGATGCGGCGCGACAAGTCGCGCAGGAGAAAGGCGGACGAGTCCGCGCACGCGCTATGAGTATCGGAAAGTCCCGCAGGCGCTTTGACCAACTCCTTTGCGCGCCGGGTGAGTGCTTGCCAAGTACAATCCACGCATGGTCCTTAAGGTCGAGCCGGTCAAGTGCATGCGCGGCGCGTTTCGACCTCCCTCCGACAAATCTCTAACCCACCGCGCATACATGCTCGGCGCGATCGCCTCGGAGGAGTCGGTTGTGCGGAAGCCACTCGAGGGTGAAGACTGCGAATCCACCCTCTCGTGCCTCACCCAAATGGGCTTACGAAGCGAACGCGGCTCGGGCGAGGTCAAGATGATGCCTGCCG
>DATJYD010000678.1:0-5954 GCA_035499755.1 Fimbriimonadaceae bacterium | reverse complement strand
CGGGCAGGACGTTGAAGGCATCCGTCGTCGCCTTCCAACCGCCGCCGCTGCCCGACCAGCCGGTCTCGGACACTCGATGGCCGGAGGAGTCGACCGTAACGGTCGTGCCGCCAACGAGCAGGACCTCCGGCTCGATATCCGGATAGTAGTAGTTGAGAGTCGTGCCGCTGTCGCCGGAAGCCGCCATGTAGGTGATGCCCTCCGCGCTCATGGAAAGATGCAGGTTGTGGGCGGCGGTCTTGGTCGAACTGGCCAGCGTCCAGCCGTAGCTCTCGCTGATCACGTCGGCTTGGTTGTCGTTCGCCTCCTGGGTGAGAACGCCTATCAGGTCGCTGTTCCCTCCATCGTAGATGATCAGGTTGCAGAGCGGCGCGACCCCGAGGATCGCCTGGATGTCGAGGTCTCCCTCGCCCTGCTCGGTGCCGCTTCCCGCGCCTCCGCTGATCGTCTTGACCGTGATGTTCGAACCCACTCCTCCGGGAGGCGAGGGCAGACCAAAGCGCGAGTACTCGTAGGGCACGTTCGCTAGGCGGTATCCGTCCCAGTTCGAAATGCCGATCGTGCGCCCCTGACCCTGCGCTCCCTGGCTGTACATCGGCGCGAGGTCGTAGAGGGTCTGGATCTGGTTCGGGGTCACCGCCGAGGCCGGCTGAGGATGCGAGAAGTTCTCGAGTCCTCCTATCTCGACGACGGCCGGCTGGATATCGGCGGGTATCGAAGGAATCGCGGCGTAGGAGTAGAGAACTCCCGTGGCCGGCGCGTAGCCGCTGAGCGAGTGGTATTCGTAGATTTGGGTCTTGAAGGCGCTCTCCGCCTGGGCGACGGTGGCATCGGCGAGGATCGAAAGCCCGTTGTCGCCAACCAGCTTGATCTTGATGCCGCTGTCGGTCAGGTACTTCTCGACCTTGGCGAGGGTGGCGGGACCAGGCCCGAACCGCTTTCCGACCTCAGCCGGCGAGATGAAGTGCCGGTATTCCGGGCTGCTCGGATCGGAGACGGAAGCGACGAACCTCTGGATCCCGGCCGGATCGCGATAGGCCAAGCTCACAGAGATGCTGAGGTGCTTGGAAGGCGAAAGGCGCGTGAGCTGCCGGGAGGCCGCGAACCCGGGAGGCGGGCTCATCTTGAGCGGCGCGTAGGTTTGCTGGGCCGACTGGGCAAGACCGATCGTCGACAACCCCAAAAAGGATGCAAGCAAGACAGGACAGACTCTCATAGGTGCGGCTCCGGCGCGCGTACCCTCCCCTTTTCCGAGTCTCGGAGCGCGACTCAGGCCCTCTCACCCGCGAGAATGCGTGAATACGAGCCGCCCGGCAGACGCAGATTCCATCTTGCCAGGCAGAAGAATTGCCGGTTTGTATGTCCCGGGCCCTTTGCCGCCCCCGCTGGAGCGAAGCTCCAGGTTCTTTAGAGAAGATCTTCCGGCCGGTCGATATCCTCGAGCCGTCCCGCTAGCGGGAGGCGGATCAGCTTGTCCGGATTGGCCCGTAAGATCGACCTTGCCCCTTCGTCCCCGCTCAGGGCGGCGAGGGCATCTCGGTGAGCCGAGCCGAAGTGGACGGGATGTCCGGGCTGGGCCGGGTCTTCGGCATAGGTGGGTGCGACGATCGAGTCGCTGCTCCCTTGCTCGAAACACTCGATCAACGAGCGAATCGCCTCGACCCGAAGTCCCGGCATGTCGCCCAGCGCGATAAGGTAACCATCAGCCTGCGGTGCAGCCCCTACCCCGACCGCGATCGAGCTCCCCAGCCCGCCTGTTTCCCAATCGGGGTTGAGGACGCAGGTCGTGTGCCCGGGCACTTCGACCCGAGTCACAGCCTGAGCGACAAGCTCCGCGTCCCGTCCGGTGACCACGACCACCGGCAGACCGGCCTCCGCGAGCCTGCCGATCACCGCTCCCACGACGGTCGTGCCCCCGAACGGTTGCAACAGCTTGTTCGGGCCCCCGAACCGGCGGGAGAGCCCGGCCGCCGGAACGATTGCGACAATGTGCTTCATGTCTGTCTCGCCAGGGGGTTTCTGCCCTCAGCGTCCCGGATTCGTGGGTTGGAAACCCACGCCACGTCGCACCTGGACGATCTCGGCCATGATACTGAGCGCGATCTCCTCCGGCGAGCGCGCCCCGATGTTGAGCCCGACCGGGCCGTGAATGCGCTCCAGATCCTCCTCCGAGAAGCCCCGCGCCCGCAGTTCCCTTCGGCGCTTCTCCTGAGTGACACGGCTCCCCAGCGCGCCGACGTAAGCCGCGGGCGACCGTAAGAACACCCCGAGGGCGACGTCGTCTATCTTCGGATCGTGCGTCAAAACCACCGCGTACGTCCGCGGCGAGATCTCAAAACCGGAAAGCGCCTGCTCCGGCCACTGCGCGATCATCTTGTCGGGAGGCGACGGAAACCGGTCGTCGGTCGCGAGCGCCGGCCGTGGATCGATGACGACCGTCTCGAACCCTAGTTCCTTGGCGAACCGCACGAGAGGCACCGCGATATGCACCGCTCCGACCACGATCAGCCGCTCTCGGCAGGGCAGCACCTGAAGGAAATACGTCCGCCCCTCGACCTCGACCTCCCGGCTCTCTCCGGAGGCAAGGGCTTCTTTGGCCCCTTCAATCGGTTCAACCCCGCCCGGCTCCCAGAGCCATTGATCGTAGGGATCGAACCGCGTTACCAACACCGCCGGCCGGTCGCGACAGACCAGGTCGAACGTGCGACGCCAAGCCTCGCGGCGCGCCGGATCGGGATCGACGAAAACCTGAATCCGCCCCCCACAGGAGAGCCCGACTTCCCAGACCGCCTCATCCGATAACGCCCCGAAATCGAGCATCTTCGGCTCGCCGGTCTTCAGCGCCTCCAGAGACGACTGGATCACCGAGGATTCCACGCAGCCGCCCGAAACCGAGCCAACGACTGCCCCATCCTCGCGCACCCCCATCGCCGCACCCACCGGGCGAGGCGAGGAGCCCCAGGTCTGGGTGACCGTCGCAAGCGCGAAGCGATGGCCGGACTCCAGCCACCGCTCCAGCGTAGGCAGGATGTCGCGCAGGTTAGACCAGCTCCTCGATCTTGCACGGGAACTTGCGCACCCGCTTGCCCGTCGCCGCGAAGATCGCGTTCGCGATCGCAGGGACGCTCGAAGGATAGCCGACCTCGCCCATGCCGCCAAAGTCGGCGCCGCTGTCCATGACGTAAACCTCCATCTTCGCGGGCGCATCCGCCATCCGCGCCCACGGATAGGTATCCCAGTTGCTCTGGACGGCGCCGCCCTTTTCAATGGTGATACCCGCCTTGAGGGCGGTCGCGACACCATCCATGAACGCGCCTTGAACCTGGGCCTCGACGCCCTTTGGATTCACCGCGGTACCGACGTCGATGACGGCGACGCAGCGGTCGACCTTCACGTCGTTCCCTTTCACGGTCACCTCGACGACATGGGCGATGCACGAGCCGTAGCCATTGAAGCAGGCGATTCCGCGCCCCGATCCCGCCGGCAAGGGCGTGCCCCACCCGGCTTTTTCGGCGGCGGTTTCCAGCACCTTCTTCAGCCGGTCGTCCCAGATCAGGTTGCGGCGAAATTCAAATGGGTCCTTCCCGGCCGCGTGGGCGAGTTCGTCGATGAAGCACTCATTGACGACGTTGATCTGAGTGTTCTCGACCGAGCGCCATGCGCCCGTCGGCACCGGCGTATCCGCGCCGCCCTGCTTCATCTTCGCGCCGGGGATGGCGTACCAGATTCCCGGTCCGCCCCAACTGTCGTCACGCGCCCAACTCGGCGCCTGCATCATCTGGTGGCTCCAGCCGACCGGGTTCCCCGACGAATCCACCGCGCCCTTCAGCGAGTGGTGGCTCATCGGGCGGTAGGTGTCGTGCTGCATGTCGCATTCGCGCGTCCACCAGAGCTTGACCGGCTTCTTCAGACGCTTCGAGAGATCGACCGCCTCGGCCGGATAATCGCCCCCGGACTTGCGACCGAAGCCGCCGCCAAGGAGCATATTGTGGACCACGACCTTGTCGATGGGGAGTCCGGTCGCGCGAGCCGCGCTTTGCTGCACGCTGTCCGGTCCTTGGCTGCCGACCCAGATCTCGCACCGATCCTCGCGGACATCCGCGACCGCGTTGAGCGGCTCCATCGTCGCGTGGGCAAGATAGGGAAGATCGAAGGTCGCGTCGATCACCTTGGCGCTCTCTGGCATCGGCAGGTGGTCGCCGACCGCTTTGGCCAAGGCGTCGTGAAGCGTCTGGGTGGAGACGTCCTCGGTCGGGTTGTTCCAGGTCGCTTGAAGGGCATCGCGGCCCTTCAGAGCCGCCCACGTGTTGGTCCCGATCACCGCGATCTTGTCTCCCATCGGGATCACGTCGAGCACACCGGGGATCTTCCGCGCGGCCGAATCGTCGACTTTCGCGACCGAGCCTCGGAAGGCGGGCGATCGCAGGCAGACGGCGTGAACCGCTCCCGGCACGCTGATGTCCTGCGCGTAGATCGGCTTGCCTGTTGCGTAGTCGTGGTTGTCGAGGCGGCTCTTCGCCGTCCCGATGATCTTGAACTGGGACTTGTCCTTGGTGGGAACACCGGAAGGAACGGGAATCGACTTGGCCAGAGCCGTAAGCTGCCCGTAGGTCAGAACTTGACCCTTGGGGCCGATCACCTTGCCGGACTCCGTCTTGCATTCCGAAGGGCTCACGCCCCACTTCTTCGCGGCCGCCGCGACCAGCATCGCTCGAGCGGTCGCCCCGATATCGCGGAGCATGGCGTGCTTGGTGCGGGTGCTGCTCGAACCGCCGGTGCCTTCGCCGCCGAAGGTATTTCGATCTCCCGGCGCCTGGGTGACTCGCACCTTGCTCCAATCCGCATCCAGCTCTTCCGCAACGAGCATCGCAAAGGTCGTTCGGATTCCCTGGCCCATGTCAGACTTCGCGACGGTGATCGTGCATATCCCGTCGGGATCGATCCGGAGATAGGCGTTCGGCTCGAAGGGATCGCCGGCCGCTCCTGCCGAGGCGGGGCCGAACTCAGGTTGCGAAGCGCTGGCCAACGTGGTAAAGCTGCCGAGGGCGAAACTCGCTCCGACGCCGCCGATGAGACCGAGAAAGGACCGTCTGGTTAGCGCTTTCGCGCTCTTCGCGCCTTTCGCGGTCTCCTTACCGGAATCCTCCAATCCTCCAATCCTTGAATCCTCAACCAGGCTCATCTCGCGCTCCCCGCCGCTGCCTTCACGGCCTCTCGAATTCGAACGTAGGTTCCGCAACGGCAAATGTGGGAGCCGAGGGCTTCCTCTATCTGCGCGTCGGTCGGGTTCGGCGTCTTGTGCAGCAAGGCCGCCGCCGACATGATGTGCCCAGCCTGGCAGTAGCCGCACTGGGGAACGTCGTGCTCGATCCAGGCCTTCTGCAGAGGGTGCGACCCGTCCTTGCTCAGCCCCTCGATCGTAGTGATCTTCTTGTTACCGACGTCGGAGATCGCCACCTGGCAGCCACGCGCGTCCTCTCCGTCGACGAGCACGCTGCAGGCTCCGCACTCCCCGATCCCGCAGCCATATTTCGTCCCGGTGAGACCGATTAGGTCCCTCAGCACCCAGAGAATCGGCATATCCGGTTCGGCCTCAACCGAATGTGCCTGTCCGTTCACATTAATCTTGAAAACAGCCATTCGCCACTTCCTCGCAACAACAACTAGTCTATACGCGAATCCTCGCAGTTCGACTTGCTTTTGAGCCTGCCACCCGTGCCGGGGCCTTTCAGCCCCCGCTGGAGCGGAGCTCCAGGTTCTGTCAAGCTTCAGGGGTTTCCGCGACCTGCGGTCGAGTGGCGGTCACCAGCGCAGTTCGTCCCTCGCCAGGATGATCCACTCATAGTCTTCCGTCGTTTCAACTAACCCGGCCGCCACCGGATTCGCCGCGATGTAGGCGTAGGTTTCCTGGTACTCCCGATGATTCCGCATGATCCTGTCGTAACCTTCATCAC
>DATJYD010000677.1:0-4186 GCA_035499755.1 Fimbriimonadaceae bacterium | reverse complement strand
TCAGTCGGTCGGCCTTGTAGTCCTTGTAGTTCTTGGTGTCCTTGAGGAACCGGTAGTAGGACTCGTCCCGTCTCAGGAGGTCGTCGAGAACCGTCGTGAATTGGCTGGCCAGGTAGCCCTTGTCGAGCGATCGGATCTGAAGCCGGACCAGGAACGTGTCCATGTGCTTGGTCGGGTCGTCGTATTTGTCTTGGGTGTCCTGGTCGAGATTGCGCCAGCGCTCGAATGCGTCGCTGATCTTCAGCCAATCCGGTCCCAAGAACTTGTCGAGTTCATCGTGCACCATGCCCGCGTCTTGCTCGATCGCCGTTTCGGTGTCCTTCGGCAGATGCCGCTCTTTCTGGGGCGGCGCCTTGTCATCCTTCTGAATTCTCGCCGGAGTAGGAACGACCGGTGGCTTCAGATCGAGAAGATTCACCTGAGCTACGATGGCCTCGGCCCAGATGCCGGAGGCTTCGTCGTCGTTCATGCGCCCGAGGTCGAGTTCGATGGACACCGAGACCTGCTCGACGATTCCGCTCTTGCGTCCGACGATCTCGGTCGCCTTTGCGATCGCCATTTCTCCGATTCGGTCGAGTCGCCGGGAGTCGGCGCTCCCAACTCCCTCGGCTGCTTCGTAGATCTTGGAGAACTGCTCGACGTGGAACGCATCGCGCGATCCGACGTCGGAGAGGATCCTCGCGGCGACCGTTTGCGCTTCCGCTTCCATGAGATCGCCGGTCGCCCCAACGTCTCGGCTGAAATTGAGCGGCCTGGGCCGTCCGCTTGCCTGCTGCGCGACATGGGTCAATTCATGTCCGATCAGAGCCAGACCCTTGGGAGAGTGAGGGTCGTATTCTCCGGCCCCGAAGTGAATGTCTTGACCGATCGCAAAGGCGTGAGCGCCGAGTGCCTGAGCTGCCGACGCCGACGCCGGAGCGTCGTGAAGACGAGCGAAAGACGGGTCGAAACCCAGGTGAGGCGCCAGCTTCTCACGGACGTTCTTGTCCGGAGCGAAGCCCACGTCCCCGTTTGCGGCCAATGATGCCACTACCCGATGTTCCTGGTCCGGAGTCCTGGCCGAGACGTACTCGCTGCGCTGAACCGCGCTGAGACCCGAGAACGCCGCGTCGCTGAGTCCGCCCCACAACCCGCCCAGTCCGAGTGCCGATCCTCCGATCGAGCGAAGTCGGCGGTCGATCCCGCCCCAGATCAGGTTGGGCGGCAAGCCGGGCAGGGAAGGCATCGATCGGATGCGCGAATCGACCGCGTCGTAGCCCGTAGCGACCTTGTTGGCCGCCGCCGATCCTGCCGCGCGCGCCAATGCAAAGCCGGACGCCTCCATCGACCGCTTCCAGACCGGCGTTGCCTGCGCAACCGGTAGCCCCTTCGCCTCCTGGGCTCTGAACTTGGAAAGATCGCCGATGTAGTCGTGCCGGTTCGGGGCATTGATCGCGTGGGGCTCGATCCCGCTACCGCCGTGATGCAGAGTCACCGTGGTTGCGCTCACGTCGGCGGTTTGTCCGAGGGCAAGCTGCGACAACGACTTGCCAACTCCGGTGTTGTTCATCACGTTCGAGATGGCGCTGCCGGTCCCGACCGACATCGACACCGCGTCGTCGTCGTGGATGTAGTGGTGGTACTTTGGGCCTGCGGGGTAGGTGAAAGCCGCGTTGCCGAGGGTCGTCACCTCGTTCTGGCTGAGATCCGATCCCGTCGTCTTCGCCTGTCTCAAAGCCTCGGACACGATCAGGCTGCCCTGCGAATGGGCGAAGATCTGCATTCCGCCCTGCGGCTTGCGGGCGTCACCGTACGTTCTGATGAGGCGAGCCACCGTCCCCACCGCCGGATTCCCGGAACGGTCGAACAACTTGTCTCCTGCGCATTGGAGGAGATCGCTCTTCATCCCGGCCGTCGCGTTATAGACCCCGACGACGGTCGTGTTCAGGGTGTTCGCGAGCCGCTGGGCCGCCCGGTAGTGGTCGGCCAGGGTCGTGTCGATGCCGTTCACGAAGAGGTTGGCACCGGAGGCGATCGCCTTCTCTCGCGACGCCGGGCTCCCGCTTCCGTGAAGTCCGCCGACCTTGCCCGAATCGGGCATCGGATCGCCGGGGAAGAACGGCCCGGTGAGATCGCCGTCGTTCGCCTGCTTCGTTTGACTGAACTTGGTGGCACGAGCCAGGGTCCCTGTCGCGAAGGCGATTCCTTGGTCGGCCGCCGACCAGGCCAATTCGCCGGCTCCGTGGACGATCCTGTCCCCGAACGCCGCCGCCCCCAGACCGACGGCCTTGGCGCCTTCGCCGATCGCCTGTGCTCCGCCGCTGACTATGCTTGCCGTTCGGGCGCCCAGAGCGGCTCCGTGAGCCGACGACTTCGTACCCGATTTCGCCGATCCCAGGGCCCCGCCGGCGAGTTGTTCGCCTTTGGCTTCAAGGGCCTCGGCGCCGGTTGAGACAGCGTTTGCCGCGCCGGAGATGGCAGGGGGAGCTTCCTTGTCGATCGTTTTGAGTTGCCCACCGGCCCAGCCGATCGCCTCGTCGACCGCGGCTTCGTATTCCCTGTCCAGTAGCAGCATGACGAGGCTGGCTTGAACGCCGCGCACGTACTTTTCGTTGGCGGCTTTCTCCCCTGCCGCAACATCCACCAAGAGCTCCATCTCGACCTTCCGGATTTCCGGGAGGGCCATTCCCCACCGAAGGAGAATGGCCCGGTCGATGCGTCGAGCGGCAGTGGTCGCCAAGGTGCTTGCCGCCGCCCCGGCCGAGATTGCGAAAGCCATAATGGCGTTCGACCCCGCCGTAACGCTGGCCAGTCCCGAATAGGCAAGACCGCGAAGAGAAGCCGGGAGGTAGGGTGCGATGGCGCCGATCGAGCTTCTTACCATCGCCTGGGCCATCATCGATGCCTTGGCCACGCTCGCCGCCGCCTGCAAAGCACTTTTGCTGATCCTGGTTGTGGTGGCGTCTACCCGCGCTTTCGCGCTTAGCGCCACGAGCGAGAGCGTTCTTTGGGCGACGGTTGCCGAGTCGATAATCGCCACCCGAGCGCCAAAGGCGGCCATTTTGGCGGCGAGATGGATCCCTGTCGCCCCGACGAGAATCATCATTCGAAGGCGTTGCGCGTACTCCGCCACCGGCTCTTTCAGCCTTGGTCCGAGGAGACGCAACTTCTTCTGCTCCCTCTCGACGGCCTGATGAACGACGATAATGAGGCGTTTGCCCGCGAACTGCGCGACCGCCCCGACCCCGCCCGCGATCTTTCGAGCAAGCGCCTCCGCCCCTGCTCCGGCCGTCGCGACCACGGACTCGACTTCGGTTTGAACCGAGTGGATGAGACCCGTGATCGTCGAACGCGCTGTTCCGACCGCCGAAGTGATCAGCCGCGCGCCCGATGCGAGGATCTGACGGACCGCCGCTTCAGGGTCGGCCAATGCGCCCGAAACCGCATCGATCCCGCTCTTGGCGAGCCCGATTCCC
This sequence comes from Fimbriimonadaceae bacterium, assembly GCA_035499755.1. Taxonomy (GTDB): domain Bacteria; phylum Armatimonadota; class Fimbriimonadia; order Fimbriimonadales; family Fimbriimonadaceae; genus JAEVZK01. Next base: position 731 of record DATJYD010000677.1, on the reverse strand, counting down.
TTATTGAGAGCGCCTGCTCCGAAGTCCCATGCCGCCTGTCCGGCCGCGCCGATCGTGTGAGCGGTATCGCCTACGCCTTGAACGGCGGCTGCGCCCGCGTCTTTGGCCTGGTCCCAGGCACCGGCGGCAACCTCTTGTCCGGCCCCGATCGCGCGAGCCCCGATCTCCTTCGAGAACTGCGCGCCCGAAGTGACGGCATCGCCAAAGGCCTGCACCCGATCCGAAATCGCGCTGCCCAGATCCTCTGCCGCGTCCAAAACGCCCATCCCTCGTCAAAGCCCTCGAAATGCTCAGGCCATCTTATAATAACACAGATATGGAACTTGAGCCCAGTGCACTCAAGTCACGCGTGAAAACCGCGACCTTCGCGGAGGGATTCAATCCCCTCCGCTCAGTCTGCGGTTGATCTTGCTGATCTCTTCGATCCACTTGTGCCGCTCTCGATGCTCCAAGAGGAGAATATCGTCGAGCGGCCAGTGAAAGTGGTAGGCGATGTACGCTACCTCCTCGTACAAGGCGTCCGAGGGGTAGCGGGCTATTCCCCCACCGAGGCGGGTTGTTCCTCCTGGGCCTCTTCCGGATTCATTTCATTGATCTTCCGGTACAGGTCTTGAAGAAACGCTAGGTCGGCGGAGAAGAGGTTTTCGATAACCCCGGTGTCAATGACGTCGACGGATCCAAGCTGCGTGACCACTCGCGCCAGCAGGATGATGACCAAGTAAGCCTGGTTT
>DATJYD010000676.1:0-2240 GCA_035499755.1 Fimbriimonadaceae bacterium | reverse complement strand
GAATGAAGCGAGATGGCAACGTTCGCTCCCGAGAAGCTCCAAGGCATCACGATCGAAACGATCGCCGACAAAGTCTACGCGGGCGATCGGCTGACGCACGAGGACGCGGTTTTCCTCTTCAGCCATCCGAATCTTCTCGATCTTGCGACATTGGCCGACTTCCAGCGCCAGCGCAAAGTGCCGGGCCGGACGGTCACGTACATCATCGGCCGCATCCTGAACTATACGAACGTGTGCTGGGTGCGCTGCAAGTTCTGCGCCTTCTACCGGGTGCCCAATCATGCGGAAGGCTACACGCTCTCCGATGAGGAGATCCTCCAGAAGGTCCAAGACACCGTAGACCAGGGCGGCGTCGAAATCCTGTTTCAGGGCGGGCTCAACCCGAAGTTGAAGATCGAATACTACGAGGGCATCTTCGCCGCGATCAAGGAGCGATTCCCAGACGTGATCCTCCACGCGCTCTCGCCGGCGGAGATCATCTATATCGCCCATATCTCGAAGCTAAGGCTGCGAGAGGCGCTGCGGAGGCTTCAGAAGGCGGGACTCCACTCGATCCCCGGCGCGGGTGGCGAGATTCTTGTGGACCGGGTGCGGAAGATCATCGCGCCCTACAAGGATACGACCGACGAGTGGCTCGCCTGCATGCGAACGGCCGCGGACCTGGGGCTGAAGAGCACGGCCTCCATGATGTTCGGCCATGTGGAAACGATCGAGGATCGGGTCGAGCACCTCGGCCGAATTCGCGACCTCCAAGACGAGTGCTCTCCTTTCCGGGCCTTCATCACCTGGAACTTCCAGCCCGAGGAGACGATGCTGCAGATTCCCAAAAAGGCGAGCGGCGCCGACTATCTGCGCACGCTGGCGATCTCCCGGCTCTTCCTTGACAACTTCGACAATCTCCAGCTTTCGATACTCACCCAAGGGCCGAAGATCGCGCAGGTGGCGCTCGGCTACGGCGCGAACGATTTTGGATCCGTTATGATCGAGGAGCAGGTCGTTTCCGCGAAGGGCAACAAGTTCATCCTCAACGCGGCCGAGTTCGAGCGGCTCATCCGCGACGCCGGGTATGAACCGGCGCGCCGGAACACTCGCTACGAGCCTGTTTGAGGTCAGAACGGGTTTCGGCGTCCGGTGGATCAGCGGCCGTAGATGAGCCGGTGCTCCCGCGGAGAAAGCCTCAGGCATAGGGAGCCGGCGCCGCCGGCCGCGCGGCCGGTCGTCGGGGTCCAGTAGACGAAAGCGTCCACACCCGCCGCCATGATCAGATTCGTCTCCGTTGTGTTGCCCACCGTGACCCGATAAACCCCGTTCAACTGGCCGCCGAACTGGATCTTCGAGAAGGCCACCTGAGTTTCGCCGGTGTTGGCGCTCGCTCCGTAATTCGGATTGGAAGAGGTCGTCAATTGCTGGAGCGAGGCGCCGGTCCCCGTCATCGACCAGATGTTGAAAACGCCGCTTGAGTTGGACGAGAAGAGGACCTTGTCGCCTTCCTTGGTCCATTGGGGCAGGATGTTCTCGAATCCGTTGTTGGTCACCTGGAGAAAGCCCGACCCGTCGATGTTGCGTGTGCAGATCTGGCCCGTCCCGGACGAGAAGGACGAGCGCGAGTAGACGATGGCCGAGCCATCCGGAGAGAGCGTGGCGTCATCCGCGTCGTCGAGGCGAGTCGGATTGCCGGAGCCGTTGGCGTTGGCGACGTAGATCCCTGAGTTGCCGGTCGACTTCTGGGCGACGTAGATAATCTTCGAGCCGTCGGGCGAGAACATCATCGACCCCACGAAGATGTAAGGGCCGGAATCGATCGAGGCAGCTCCCGTTGGCGTGAGGCTGGAGTTCACGTACACCTGATACTGGGGGTTTGAGGACCCGGTCGGGCTGTAGCCGAAGGCGATTTTCGCGGCGTTCGGGCTGTGCGCATAACCGCTGAAACCATCGGGGACGCTGTCGAGCGTCGCAACTCCCGAGCCGTCCGGCTTCATAGTCTGGAAGGTATCCGTCGCCCCATTGGTCACCGAGAAGACGATCGAGTTGGAAGGCAGCGAACTCGAGCCTGTTCCCGTGCCCGTTCCCGTGCCCGTTCCCGTGCCGGTCCCCGTGCCCGTCCCGGTTCCGGTACCTCCGCCTCCTCCGCCGCAGCCGCTCATGACCGCGCATGCGACCGAGAAGATCACGACGAGGAATGGGACGCATGAGGAGAGCTTCATGGGGTCTACAGAGGCTGACGTTCGAAGAGCCGCATC
>DATJYD010000675.1:0-3137 GCA_035499755.1 Fimbriimonadaceae bacterium | reverse complement strand
TGGCCGTTCCCCGGGGATCGCCCCCGCTAACGAGCGCGGCAACCTCGCCGTTGTGGGCAACGATGACGGCATAGAGGTACACGGCGGTTCCGGCCACGACTTGTTTCTGGGGCGCTTCCGCGACCATGGCGACGAGACGCCGGCGGTCCTCAGGAATGTTGTAGAAGGGCACGCCGGGTTTGACATCCGGCTCGAAGACGGAATCCGGCAGATGCCGGTAGAAGTGGTACCGATGGATTTCCATGACGCTGCCGTCGGAGTTGTAAACGACCCGTTCGGTAGGGAGGTCGGTCCGCGTATCGACGATCAGATCCTGGTGGATGCCGTAAACGTAGCGCGTCAGATGGGGTCCGGCCGGCTCGGTTCGCAGCAGCTTGAACTGCGAAAAGGCCTCGATGCCGACGGGGTCGATCCCGACCGACTGGCCGATATCGACCCGCTGGTAGTGGACTCCGTGGGTGTTCCAGTAGCAGTAGACCAGGCGGCCGTTCGACCTCAGCTCTCCCGATCCGTCAGTGAAGAGATCGGCGTACTTCTCCCCTTCGCCCCACTGCTCGAAGTAGACGTAGAGGCGGCCGGACTGATCCGGTTTCAGGACCTCCTCCGACCGGGCGAGTTGCTGCTGGACGGCGGCGAGGACCTTCCCGATGGGCGCCGCATCCGAGCTTCGCGGATAGAAGGCGACGACGGCCAAGGCGGCGGCGGCCGCGAAACCGGTCGCCAGGCGCGCGGGGACCTTCCAGGTTTTCCGCGAGGAAGGGGTCGCGATCATTTTCTCCACGATCGCGCCCGCGTTCGCTGGATCCGCCGGCTCCGATCGCGCGCCTTCGACGCCGCGTCGGATCGCTTCCAGATCAGGATTCCAAGACTGCTTTCGATTCAATTGCATCCTCCTGTCGTCCGTCCAGCAGCGCGCTTAGACGCCTTCTCGCGTTGGCGAGCCGCGACTTGACCGTTCCCTGGGGAACTCCGAGAACTCGCGCGGTCTCCTCGATCGATAGCTCCTGAATTTCGAAGAGCAGGAACGCCTCCCGGGCACGGTCAGGGAGCCTTTCGAGGGCATCGAGCAGAGCCTCGGTTTCGATGCAGGCATCGTAAGCGGGCTCGACCCGTGCGGGGGCCTGATCGAGGCCGACGAGTCTCCTTCGCCGCCGCCTCCAGTGCGTGTATTCGTGGAGCGCGATTCGAAACAGCCAAGTTCGCAGGGAGGCCTTGGCGCGGTAGGAAGCGATCTGCAGTTTGGCTTTGATAAACGCCTGCTGGGTGAGGTCTTCGGCCTCCTCGCGATGCCGGGTCAGGTGCCGCAGGAAGCGGAAGACCGAGGCATAGTGAGCAAGGACGAAGCTCTCGGTGGCCCAGGCGTCGCCATCGGCGATCCTGCGGGCGGTTTCGAGGTCGGTCACGTGGTGGGGCGCCATTGCATTTTGGTCGGACACTCGATACCGAGCCAGGAGCGCCGATCGCGGTTCACCCTATCTTCGCAGTTTTCGTGGCCGGGATGGACGGACTCCGGGCGGATCGCTTCGTCGAAGAGCCCCGGATTGGAATCCGCCCTGCGGGTTTTTGGCCGACCCAACTACAGAAAAGCCTCGGCACTTGGCGGGACGGCACCGGCAGGCGGGGGTAAGAGCGTGCCGAGGCATAGCTAGCCTCGGCACTTGACGGGACGGCACCGGGAGGCGGGGGTAAGAGCGTGCCGAGGCATAGCGTGGTTGGTTTTGCTGATTTGGCTGGGTGGATTTTCGGCAGTATTCTGGCTAACCACCAAGCCATTAACGATCTTTGGCGCATATCTGTGCTCGGTCACGCTTGGCTATCTTCAGTTTCGACTTCGCGAACCCAAGGTCGAGTCGCTCACCCGACAGCCCAAGGTTCTGGTAAAGTACGCTTTTTCGAAGGCTATAGGATGCGGGATGGTCCCCTTTGTTGCTGTTTGGGTCATTGGGACGTTGCTGATCGCAGCATTCACATCGTCCTTTGCCCGATCTGCGGTGTTCATGATGTGTGTTCTCTCAGTGTTCGCGGTCCAGACGCTTTTCAGGCTTGCCGCAACCTCGGCCCGATTATCAAACGTTAAGTGACGATGAGCCTAGGCTGCATGACCGGCTCAGCGGAACGACCGACCCGGGACCGCTCGTTCAAGCCTACGCTTACGATGGTGCCTCCCGGCTCACCGGCGAACAGCCCGCCGGAGCTTGGGGGATTGTCTCGTTCTTAGTGGGAGGTTGAGCCTCGGTTCGGCGGCTCCCGCTCGGCCCATCTTGACGGGTTGAGAAGCCTCCACAGGAGGACCGAACCTGACTGTCTCGGACTATCTTGAGCAAGACAGGTATAGACTTAAAGACAAGGAGATGTGTGCGATATGGGAATTTGCGGCTTATTCATTTGGGCGAGCCTTGTGATGGCAGCCAAGCCCGGTGGCAGCAGTTCACGGCCCGGCGATACTCTTCCGGCCTTCTTAGACGGACTCCGGCCCGCAAGAGTGTCTCTGGGGTCGCGAGATCAGAAGATCTTTGTGTTTCCAGAGCAAAGAGAACGCGAGGTGGTTGAGTCCACGCTCACCTGGTTTGGTCGAGCCCACTGGGAAGTGATTGCCGTAATCTCGGACAACTATAACGCGGCTACAGCCCGGCAACATATGAGCGAATACGTTTGGATCGCTGCTGGTCCACGCAAAAACGAGGTAGTGATCTTCTCGCCCTGCGGTTGCCGGGGCTCCGATAAGGGCGGCACAGTGAAGACTCGCGATGAGTGCTGCTTCTCAGTCTCCATGGGCGCAGCACACCACTGAGTTCTCAGATCATGCGCATTCAACTTGATCCGGACACTCATTGGACAGCCCCGCCTCGCCCAGAACCGTACACCGGCCGCTCGGAGATCACATTGGATCAAGGCAAGAATGTCGGCGACCCTTTTCGAGGAACGTTATCCGGTCGCATTGCGAGCGCAACGTCATCCTGACCGGGGCCACCGGCGCGGGAAAGACTCTCCTGTCTTCCGCGGTCGCCCTGCGCGGCCAGATACTTCCGGACCCCGAGACTCCTGCACGATCTCGACATCGCCAGAGCCGACGGAACCTACCGAAACAAACTGGCTTCTCTTGCCCGCATCGATCTTCTCGTTTTCGACGCCCAGTT
>DATJYD010000674.1:0-4950 GCA_035499755.1 Fimbriimonadaceae bacterium | reverse complement strand
GGAATGTTCCACACCCCTTTCCAGGCATCTGGGTTCCCAGGATTGCGTCGCCACTCCGTCCCCATGTATTCGTCGAAGAGCCTCGCGATGATGCGCCCCACCCAGGTTTGGACGTGGATGCCGTTCGTGATCGGCTCGATCGGAATCTCGTCTTCCGGATAGTCGGGCCATCGGGGCTGAAACATCCCGCGGCTCACCGCGGCGTGGAGCTTCGATACGCCGTTGACATGATTCGCGGTTTCCATAGCCAGGACCGCCATGTTGAAGGCCTCGCCCTGGTTCTCAGGATCGACGCGTCCCAGGCGCAGGAACTCCGCGAACGGCAGGCCGGTCGCGGCGATCGTCTTTCCGAGATAGCGCTCGAGAACGTCGGGGGTGAAGCGGTCGAAGCCGGCGGGAACCGGCGTATGCGTCGTGAAGACGTTTCCGCTCACAACCACCTGGCGCGCCGTACGGAAGTCGCAGTGGTGGTCCGCCATGAACTGGCGGATGCGCTCGAGGCTCAGGAACGCGGCGTGCCCCTCGTTCATGTGGCAGACGGTCGGATTGATGCCCATCGCGCGCAGGGCCTTCATGCCGCCGATGCCCAGGATCATCTCCTGCCGGATGCGCATCTCGTCGTCGCCGCCGTATAGGGAGTCCGTGATGTTCTGGTCGATCGGCTGGTTTTCGAGGACGTTACTGTCGAGGAGGAAAAGGGGAATCCGGCCCACTTGGGCCTTCCAAACCTGGCAGGTAATCGTCCGGTCCGGGAATTCGACGTAGACCCGCACCGGCTGGTCGTCCGCGCCCCGCATGAGTTCCAGGGGCATCTGGTAGAAGTCGTACTGCGGATAGACCTCCTGCTGCCAGCCTTCATGGTTGAGGCTCTGTTTAAAGTAGCCGCGGGAGTAAAGGAGTCCGATCGCCACGAGCGGGATGCCGAGGTCGCTCGCCGCCTTCAGATGATCGCCGGCAAGGATGCCGAGACCGCCCGAGTAGATCGGAAGGCCCTCCGTCAGTCCGAACTCGAAACAAAAGTAAGCGATCGTCGTGGAATCGCGCTTGCCAGGATAGGAGCGGTCGAACCAGGTCTCGCTCTCCATGTAGCTTTCGAGATCCTCTTCGGCGCGGCGGAGCCGGTCGGTGAAGCTGGCGTCCTTCGTGAACTTGTCCAGCTTCTCGCGGGAGACGAGGGTCAGGAACTGAACGGGATTGTGCTCGCAGCGATCCCACAGAGCTTTGTCGATCGACCGGAAAAGGTCTCGGGTGTCGTGGTTCCAGGTCCAGCGAAAGTTGCGAGCCAGCTTGGCGAGAGACGCGAGGGCCGGCGGGAGATCGGCGACAACTTCAAAGGCGTGCGAAAACTTCGGGTGCTTCATCTGCGGCAGGGTAAATCGTACCAGTAGAATTGTCGGCTTGGACTCCTTCCGTGACCAGCCCGCGGCATGGAAGATGACTCGGATTGCTTGGGTAACCTCGGCGCGCATCGAAGTGGAGCTGGTCGACTGGTTGTACGCCAATGCGGAGCCCATCCTGCGGTTCCGGGTCGCCCGCGATCTGATGGAGTTCGATTCGCGAGCGCTGCATCCCCTTTGCCGCGCGGCGGTCGACACTCCCGACGCGCAACGCTGGCTTGAAAACCTGAACGCCGCACGCGCGGTCCACGGAAGTACCGACCTCCATGCCGAGAATGCCCTCGCCAAGCTGCTCGAATTCGGACTCGACCGCTCGACGCCGGAGTTCGATGCCGGAATTCGGCGGCTGTTGGAGCGGCCGTGGCGGATGTGGGACGCGCTGGTTCTCCGGTGCTTCCTCCTTCGTTGCGGCTACGCGGATCATCCGTTCGTGTCAGCCTGGGCGAAAGAGCGAATCGAGACGCTCTGGCGCACCGCATCGTCCGGCGACTTCAACCTGTATCTGACCGACGAAGAAACCGGCGGCGTTCCGAGGGCTTGGCGCGGAAAACCGGTCTACCGGCCTCAGTTCGGCCACGAGGCCGGCTATGCGATCCCGATCTGCTACGACCTTCTGGCGATCAGTTGCCTAATGCATGTTCCCGGAGTCGACGACTTGCCGCGGAAGCTCGAGGCCATGGTCGGATATCTGAGCGATCCGCGGTTTCAGGAGACGGTAGGCGGATTCGGCTGGGCCCGCGATCTGGGTCGGTGCTATGCGGCCGGACGCGTTTTCCTCGCCTGCGCCGAGCCGAACCGCCTGATTCTCTTTCTCGAATGGGCGGCGCCGTTCGCGGCCGCGCGTCAATCCGACTGGTTCCAGCGGGGGCTGAGCCTCCTCGAGACCTACCGGATGGAGGTTGGCTTCTACCAGTTCCCCGCCGGAATGCTGCCGGAGAAGGCAGGCTATCAGGTTTACGGCGGCGCCCACATGGGTCTTGGCGAGTCAAGGCGGGGCGATCTTGGACTTCGCCTCGAATCCACCTTCCGAATGCTCTGGATTCGAAAACGAATGGGTCGATAGAAGCTGGGCCATGGAACAGCCGCTCGAAGGTCTAAAATCCTCTCGTGTACAACCAGATCAGCAGAAAGCGCAGGGCTGAGCCCGCCATCGAGCTTGGCGAGGGACGGTTTCGCATCTATCCGGTCGATGTCGCCGGCGTGAACTCCGAGACCCTCAAATACGAGAACTGGGTCGAATACAGCGTGTTCGAGCGCAGATCGGACGAGTTCGGCCACGAATACTGGGAGAACTGCGAAGTCCCGGCGTGGGGCGAGTTGGCGATCGAGAAGCTGATCGGATCGAAATAGCAGAGACCGCAACGACGGTTAATAGACTATTGCATGCAGTCCACCTGAGAGCTCGCGAACGCCGTGCCGGAGGCTTTCAGCCTCCACTCGGGCGAAGCCCATCCCCCTCGACCTTCGGCCGAGCGGCGGACTGACGGGACGATCCGCGAACTGCGTTGCCCAGATGCCGGCCGCGCCAAGGTCGGATCAGCCCATCGCTTCCAGGAGACTGGTTACCGTTCGCCAGTTGCGCACCGTGCTGACCGTCTTCAGCTTCGAATCGAAATAGGCGTTCGTCAGCTTGGACTGGGCGACGCCGTTCGGGAGGAGCAGATAGATCTCGCGTCCTTTGAGTTCAAAGCGGTCGGGAGGCGAACGCTGGGGGTCGAGCGAAGCGATCTGGGCGGAGGCCGGCTCGTCGGCGAGGAAGGCGACGTGGAGATCCTGGTCGCTGCCGGATTCGGCGACGAGGAGTGGATTCGATTCGACGACCTTCCTCATTTCCTCCCGGCTGCGAATAATGACCGGGACCCGGAGGCCGAAGCGCCGCTCGATCTCGTTCGCGATCTTCCCGGCGGCCGCGGTTGGATCCTGGGACGCGTCACGATAGATGACGTTACCGCTCTGAATGAAGGTCTTGACCGCGTCGAAACCCAGCTCCTCGAACAGGGCGGCCAGATTCTTCATCGGCAGCTTGTTCTTGCCGCCGACGTTCACTCCCCGAAGCATCGCTACGTACGTCACTGAACGTCATTCTAGCCTCAGGTCATCACCTTCAATACTCCACCCCTCCATCACTCCAATCCGTCACGGTGTAAGCTGGCTCCGCCATGTTTAACCTCGCCTCTTACGCGGCAATTCTCTTAGCAGTCGGCTTCCAAGGTCCGGTGCAGGACCAGAGCCAGGGCCAGCGCCAGGGCCGCACCGGCGCCCAGACCGGCCAGCGGCCTCAACGGGGGCCAGCGACGACGACGCCGGCAACCGGCAGCGAAAGCGAAGCCCCGGCCCCGATGATCGAGGTCCCGCCCTCGACGACCAAGCACACGATCGCCTTATCGAGCGGCCCCATCGCCTACACCGCCGAAGCGGCGCAGATCCCCTTGCGCAACGACGACGGCCAGGTCGAATGCCGTATGTTCAGCGTCACCTACACGAAGGACGACGCCGATACCCACGCGCGGCCGGTCACGTTCGCCTTCAACGGCGGACCAGGTAGCGCCAGCTTCTGGCTGCACATGGGGGCGATCGGACCGAAGCGCGCACCCATGAACGACGACGGCACCCTCCCCGCGCCGCCTTACCAGCCGGTGGACAACGCCGACACCTGGCTCGACTTCACCGACGTTTGCGTGATCGACGCCCCCGGCACCGGCTTCAGCCGGATCGCCCGGCCCGACCTTGCGAGCAAGTATTACGGCGTCACCCAGGACCTCGCCGCCTTCACCCAGTTCATCAAGAACTGGCTGACGATCCACCGCCGCTGGAATTCGCCGATCTTCATCGCGGGCGAGAGCTACGGCGGCATCCGCGGATCGGGTCTCGCGAACAGCCTTTTCCGCGCTGGAGTCGCGATCAACGGATTCGTGAGCATCTCGGGGACGAGCAACTTCATGACCCTCGACGGCATGCGCGGCAACGATCTGCCCTACATCAGCTACCTGCCGTCCATGGCCGCCGTCGCCTGGTATCACCACAAGCTCGGGCCCCAATTCAAGGATCCGGGAAGCGTCGTCAAGGAAGTCCAGGACTGGATCGACAAGGAGTATGCGGCGGCTCTCGAACGCGGCGACAGCCTCAGCGACGCCGAGAAGGATCACATCGCATCCAAGCTTTCGGAGTACCTCGGAATCAGCAAGGCCTATTGCCTCGGCTCGAACCTGCGGGTTTCTTCGTTCGCCTTTTTCACCGAGCTTCTGCGGTCGCAACGGCTTCAGATCGGCCGTTACGACGGCCGGTTGACGGGTAAGAACGAACTGGAGGCCCCGCCACCCTTCCGCGGCGGACCGGGCGGCGGAGGCGGCCCCGGCGACCCCAGCGACGACGCGACGACCGCTCCGTTTACAGCCTCCATCAACCAGTACCTGGAAGACGACCTGAAGGTAAAGACGGATCTGCCCTACCTGAACGAGGGCAACACGCGCCCGTGGCAGGAGCCGGAAGGCAGCTACGCCGAGACCGCAACCGATCTCCGAAACGCCCTTGCCCGCAATCAGCATCTGCGCGT
>DATJYD010000673.1:0-8111 GCA_035499755.1 Fimbriimonadaceae bacterium | reverse complement strand
CTGGCATCGAGCGTGTCCCAGAATCGCTCGTCCAAGTGAGTGCTCAGATAAGACATGCGCATGAGGCCGGTCGCCGCATTCGCGGCGCCCGCGATCCGCGCCGCCGCTTGATCCGCCTCGTACTCGTTGGCCCTCCGCATGGCGAAGGTCGTGGCGGAGAATCGCGGCTGGAACCACTTGACGAAACCGATGAAGAGCCACGCTCCATAAGAGCGCGATTGGGTGAACTGCTTCCCCATCTGCTGCCAGACGCGATTGATGCGGTAAGCCCAGGCTCCGAACTTGCCATGAGCCCCGGAAAAGTGCCCGAACTCGTGAGCGATGACGGCCCGCGCCTCGTCGGGACTCAGACTCAATAGCAGTGGGAGGCCGAGCAGCAGCGTATTGCGGTAGAACCCAAAGATCCCCAACCGTGGAGTCTGAGCCGCCGCCGCATTGAGCTGAGCATCGATCCTGATGTCCGCCGGCTTGGGCGCCTTCAGCTTTTCCGCGATGTCGTCGACGATGGCGTAGAGCTTCGGCGCCTGACTCCTCGTTAGGATGACCCCCTCCGGGGGCTCGATCTTAACCCACAACGATCGGAGGATCACAAGAACGAACAGCCCGATGATGATTCCGACCCTGATAAGCACGTTGTTGCCGGCGCCGGCGTCGAGCATGAAGTAGATGTCGAGCCCGATGAGAGCGAGCGCGATGCCCAGGATGAAGAAGATGTACCCGTAGGCGAGGGCGATCAGGGCGAACACTTTTCTGCGGTAACCGGCCGGATTCTTGTTCGCAAGCCGCTCTTGAACCTGAATGGAAGCGACGAACTTGGCATGCGCCGCCTCCTCCTTCGCCACCGCTCGATCCAGCTCTTCCTGACCGCCAAGATTCGCCATGGCGAAGAGTGTAGCCGTTCCCCTTCGGATTGCGGGAGTGGCCTAGGTCGGCGCTTCCTTGCATAAACAGCCCCCGGCTTGGGACCCCACGGCAGGGCTTGGCGACGGTTTATGTCATGTCTCTTGACACCGGAGACCAGGGGTTGCCGAGACGGCGATCCATGAGGACTGAACGGTCTCCTACGCCGAGTAAACCAAGGCCCCGCGAAGCCGCGACAGCCGCTTGTCCCAGCCGTCGACGTCCTTGTGTGGAACCACGACCGTCGTCATCTCCGGATACTTCAGCCCCTTCACGAGCGCGTTGCGAAGCGAGGTCGAGTCCTTCGGCTGGTCGAGGAACCGCTTTCGCCGGATCGCAACCAAAACAAGCCGGGTCTCGCCGTTCGGCAGCAGCTTTCTCATCAGGTACGCGCGACGCACGTCCGAGTGAGCGGGCAAACCCTCGACGAGCCGCTGAACCTTCTCCTCCGTCAGATTGTGCGGCTGGAAGGCGTCCCCCATCGCGACCTTCAGCGCACGAGCTCCGATCTTCTTCCGCAGCTCCGTCGCTCGCGCGAGACCCTCCTCCAGGCTCTCCCGGTCGTCCTGACGCCCCTGAGCGCGGTACAGATCGTCGAGCGCTTTGAACGCATTCTCAACCAGCCTCGGGTTTCCTCGAGTCGCTTCCTTGAGCAAGGCCTCCGCGCCAGGCTCTTGCTTTTGAGCCAGAATCCGTCCAAGCCAGAACGCCACCACCGGATTCGTCGGAAACTCCATCCGTAGACGCACGAACTCGGGTCGGGCGGCGTCGATCCCATCGATCCTATAGGTCGCGTACGCCAGTTCGACTTGCTCCTTTTCCGATAGCGGCATCTTCTCGGCCCGAGCGCGGAGGGCCTCCAATTCGCTTCGGAGCTTCTCGATCTTTCCATGGTGCTCCTCCCACACCGGCTTCGCGGCGGCGGCGTAGGCGCTCTCCACTCGTCCGATCAAGCTCGGCAAACGCGGGCCAATGAACGCCTCGGCCGCCGTCCGTTCGATGGGAGCCGACAGCTCCCGAACGGCATCTTCCACCGACTCCGGCATCTGGCCGAGCGCGCGCAGCCGGTCCGAAAGAGCCGGATGCGATCCCTGGTAGCTGGTTGTCTCTGCCAGGGCCGCGGTCAGATCCTTGGCCATGGTTTCCGGATCCCCGGCCTTCCTTGCCGCCTCGCTCAACCCGGCGAGGCAATTGGCGGGGAGCACAGGGGAGTCCTTGGTCGTGGCTGAGAGGTCCTTCCAGAAGCCGCGCCGAAGCTCGGGGCCGAGGCATCGCAGTCGAAGGAGAGCCCGCGCCGCGCATTCGGCGCCCCCGATCTCCGCCGCCGCCTTGTCCGCCTCATACTCATGGGCTCGGCGAAGCGCGAACGTCTTCGCGGCGAACCTCTTGGGAAACCACTTGACGAAGCCGTAGAAGGCCAGAGTGGCCAGGCTTCTTCGCCGGGCCAACTGATGAATGATCCGGCGCCAGGTCTGATCGACGCGGTAGGCCCAAGCTCCGAATTCGCCGTGTGCTCCCGAAAAGTGCCCGAACTCGTGCGCGATCACCGACCGAACCTCATCCGGGGGAAAGCCGAGAAGCAACGGTAACCCGATCACGAGCACGTTGCGGTATACGCCGAAGATGCCGAATCGCGGCACCTGCGCGGCCGCCGCGTTCAGCCGGTAGTCGACTCGGATCTCGGCAGGTCTCGGCGCTTGTAGGCGGTCCGCGATCTCGTCGACCATCCGGTAGAGCTCCGAGACGTCGCCTCGCTTCAGCACCACTCCCTTCGGAGGGTCGATCTTGACCCACAGAGACCGGCCGATCACGACGACGAGGATGCCAAGCCCGAGCGCCACCCGCAGAAGCAGTGGATTGCCATGAGCCGCGATAGACAGCCAGATTGCTGCCCCAAAGAGTCCCAAGATGACCGCGAGCACGGCGAAGATGTAGGCGTAGGCGAGAAACACGAGCACGTACAAGCTGCGGCGGTATCCTGAGGCGTCCTTCGCGACCCGCTCCTCTTCCCTTTTGACCTGCGCGATGAAGTCCCGCCGCGCCTCCAGGCTCTCCTCGATCTCCCTTTCCAGTTCTGCCGTTTCAGGGCGCATTCCTGGCAAGATGATGGCTGACGGTTGGCGAGACTGATGCATGAGGTCCCCGCCACACAACTAGAGCCCGCATTATTGACGAGCAGCGCTCCCCCGCCTCGTGGTGCGCGGCGAATGAGTGGCTTATTAGACCGGCCGTCCAATCAATCGTCAACCATCAGCCATCATCAACCATCATGCCCACCCTTTACCGCCCCGTCGGCCAAGCCGAACTCGACTTGATCGAGGCCAGCGGCTGGCGCGGGTTCCCGCCTCGGCTGCCAATCCAGCCGATCTTCTATCCGGTCGTCCAGCTCGAATATGCCCGGCAGATCGCCCGCGACTGGAACACGAAGGACGCCGCATCCGGTTTCGTCGGCTACGTGACGGCCTTCGAGATCGACCAGGCGTTCCTGGATCGCTACGAAATGCAAACCGTCGGTTCCCGCGGGCACCAGGAGTACTGGATTCCCGCCGAAGACCTGCCCGCGTTTAATGCCGCCCTTGTCGGTCTAATCCGGTTGATCGAAACCCATCGCTAAAGGGCCGATTGCCGGCGGGGCGCTGGCGGTTGGCGGACCCCGGAGGGCATCCCTCTGATGTCAGGCAACCCCCAACCCCGACCTCGAGGCAGCCTCCAAACAAAAAACCGCAAAGTCCGGCATAATCACCGGCCTCGAAAGCGCCGATCCTATGCTTCATGGCTAGCCTCGTCTACAACCTCGAGCTGCAACTTGACAACGGCAACTTCCTTGTAAACACTCAAGACGGCCGTCAGTTCATTCGGCCACCCTACACCTACGCGGCTGACGGCTATTCCACCCATCACAACGCCTCGTGCCTCGAAGAGCCTCGCTTCGTCCGAGCCTATGCGCGAGGCATCGGCAGCGGGCACCGCTTCGGGGACGTCGACCTTCGGTGGCGCGTCCACCAATACTGCTGGGCGGCGTGGCATGCGAGGCAGTTGGAAGGCTGCTTCGTCGAGTGCGGCGTCAACACCGGAATCTTCTCGCTGTCCGTGATGAACTACATCGATTTCAATTCACTGGATAAGGACTTTTATCTCTTCGATACATTTGCCGGCCCGCCCGACGATCAATTCACCGAAGGCGAGCGCCAGGTCGGGATCGACAAGGTGCACGAACACTCCTACCCCGACTGCTGGGAGCAGGCGAAACTCAACTTCAAGCCGTTCAAACGCGCGCATCTCGTGCGCGGCAGGGTGCCCCAAAGCCTGAGCCAGGTCAAGATCGAGAAGGTGTGCTACCTATGCATCGACATGAACGCGGTCGTTCCGGAAGTCGCCGCATTCGAGCATTTCTGGCCGAAGATGGTGACCGGCGCGATCATGATCCTCGACGATTACGGCTGGCTGCACCACGTCAACCAGAAGACCGCCTTGGACGAACTCGCCGAGCGAAACGGCGTGAAGATCCTCAACCTCCCAACCGGCCAAGGAATCCTCATCAAGCCATAGCCCGCAGTGGTTCGGCCGGGCTCTGCTCGCCGGATCACCTTGGCATTGGCTACCGGCGCAACGTGGCGACCGCGTAGGCCGCGATGCCCTCGCCCCGCCCGATCGAACCGAGCCCCTCGTTCGTCGTCGCCTTGAAGCTGACCCGGTCCGCCTCGATCCCCAGGCACGCCGAGAGAGCCGCCCGGATCTCACCCGCCCTTGGCATGACCTTCGGCGATTCCCCGATCATCGTGATGTCCAGACTCGAAACGGACCAGCCGCGGTCGGCCAAAAGCCCTGCCGCATGCCTCAAGAACGTCGCGGATGGCTCGGCGCGCCAGCGCGGATCGGTATTCGGGAAGTGCTGGCCGATATCTCCAAGCCCCGCCGCCCCGAGCAGCGCATCCACCGCGGCGTGGATCACCACGTCCGCGTCGGAGTGGCCGTCCAGCCCCGCGTGACCGGCAAACTCGACTCCACCCAGAAAGAGGCGCCGTCCGGGCTCGGACGAGAACCGGTGGATGTCGTAGCCGATGCCCGTTCGAATCTCCACGCTTTCTACGATAGCCCGCGCGCGCGCCAGGTCTGCCGGAGTCGTGATCTTGAAGTTGGAGGGATCGCCCTCGACGATCTCGTAGGGATGCCCGATGGCCTCCACGAGCCCCATCTCATCGGTGTGCACCACGCCGGCCCGACGATGGGCCTCAAGAAGCACTTCCCTTCTCCCGCCCTGAGGCGTCTGCATCGCGGCCAACCGGGTGCGGTCGAGGAGGGCATAGCCGTCGCCCGACCGCATGCGGATCGTGTCCGGGACGGCCGCCGCCGGCGCCGCCGCGCCGCACCGCTCGACGCCCTCGATCACCCGCGTGATCACGGACTGGCTTGTAAAGGGCCGGGCGGCATCCTGAAGGAGCACGATATCGCCCTCGGCCGCCTCCACGGCGCGGCGCGAACTCTCTTGGCGGTTGCTGCCTCCTTCGATTAGGAAGGCCGCCTCCGGAACGTCCCAGTGAGCCTTCTGAGCGCTGACGACCAAGCCAACCGCATCGACTCGCGGGTGGCTCGCCAAAGCGTCGAACGACCAGCGCCAAACTCCCTTGCCGCCGAGAAGAACGCCCAGCTTGTCTTCGCCGAAGCGCTCTGACCGTCCGGCGGCCAGAACCGCCGCAACAATCCGCATGGAAAGTTCAGCGACCTCTCTTTTTCGCAGGCGGATCGCCTGAGTCCTGAGCAACCTCTCCGAAGATCATCTTGCCTCGCTCCGTCTGGATCACCTGAGTCACCACAACCGTGACGGTCTGATTCACAAACGCCTTGCCGTTCTCGACGACGACCATGGTGCCGTCGTCGAGATAGCCGACGCCCTGCCCAATCTGGTTGCCCTCGCGGGTGATCGTCAGCTCAAGCGTCTCGCTCGGAAGAACGTTCGGCTTCAGAGCAAGAGCAAGGTCGTTCAGGTTGAGGACTCGCAAATCCTGCAGCGAGGCGACCCGATTGAGATTCCAGTCGTTGGTGACGATGTCGGCCCCGATGTGCTTCGCGATCTTCACGATGCGCGAGTCCACTTCCTCGCGAGGATCGTTGGCGTGGCGATCATAGATGCCCACTTCGAGGGTGAATTCGGCCTGCATGTGTTTGAGCACTTCGAGTCCGCGCCGCCCGCGTTGTCTCCGCAATCCGTTGTGATCGTCCGCAATATGCTGAAGCTCCTCGAGCACGAAGCCCGGCACGTACAGCTCTCCCTCCAGGAAACCTGCCTTCGCGACGTCATAAATCCGCCCATCGATGATCACGTTCGTGTCGAGGATCTTGATGCCCCGCCGCCGATGAGACGGTCCGCGTTGGGACCAGGGAAGGATGTCCTCCATCGACTGCAGGGCATAAATGCCGAGGGAAGAGAAGCCGAGCACGAGGCCGACGACCAAGATCGGGATGTATACCGCGTCGACGTGCAGCGAATTGAACAAGGTCAGGAACGTGAGCGCCATCACAAACCCGCCGAAGACCCCGATGAAGACGTTGAGCTTCTCGCCGCCCGGCATCTTTTCCCAGCGGGTCCCGAGCCGGGCGAGGCTGTTCAAGATGAGGGCGCCGACGAACATGCCAAGAAACACGCCGGTCATGACGAGGCCGGCCGTGCTGATCGGGGAATGTGGGCTATGCAGCCACTCGTTCGTATCCTGCGGGCTTTCCGGGAGATTGAAGACCCGGAACAGGAAGCTCATGATGGCGGGGGCCTGGACGCCCATGAATGCCCCGCCGCCCGCGCCGAACAAAAGCAGGAGGACGAGCCGGACCCAGCCGAAGGTGCCTCGATCGGCAATCCACTCGACGAGACTCCGCCGGCGCACCGGCCTCGACACCTCCCCTCCCATCAACCCTCGGTCAACTCCCATAGCCGCAAACTGAAACCAAAACTCAACTTCGTTTCGATCCCAAAACGTCGATCTTCACTTTGTCGAGAAACGTGAACTGAAAAGCGCCTTCAACATTTCCATCCGCCAGCTTCACATGAGCAGCCGATATCTGCTCCTGGGGAACGGTCGAGTCGATTCCGATCCACTTCGAGCCGTCCCAAACCTCCGCCCACGCATGGTAGTAGAAGTTCCCTTGCCAGTTAACCACACCGCTGGCGAGTCTTGCCGGGATGCGCGCCGCCCGCATCAAGGTAACAGTTAATATCGCATAGTCCCGGCAAACGCCCTCTTTCGTTCGGAGAATCTCGCTCGCATCGCGAAGAACGCCGATTCCCGCATTGGGGCTCATCGTCTGAAAGACATACCGCTTGATGGCGAGGGCCGCCTGGATGACATCCGGTTTTCCCTTCACCAAGCTCT
This sequence comes from Fimbriimonadaceae bacterium, assembly GCA_035499755.1. GTDB lineage: Bacteria > Armatimonadota > Fimbriimonadia > Fimbriimonadales > Fimbriimonadaceae > JAEVZK01. Next base: position 846 of record DATJYD010000673.1, on the reverse strand, counting down.
CGCTGAGCTTGGTGAACGCCGGATCGCCGCTGGGGATGTCGAGGCTTGGCTTGAGCCACTCCGGCTTCTCCTTGGCGGCCGCGTCGATCGCGCATGGCTTCTCATTCTTTAGCTGCGGCGGGTGGACGGCCACTTTCCAGCCGCTTCCGTCGCGCGTGATCGTCTGATGATCGTCGGAGGGAAGGCTCGAAAGATCGTGCCCGGTTACGCGAAGCGTAAGCCCGGTCAGGGCATCCGGATCCGAGATCTGGCCGTTGGGATGGATGCTCGACGTGAAGGCCAAGTCGGCCGCAGGCTTGTACTCCACCCCCTTGCTCGACAAAGCCTCTTCTCGCGATTCGGGCAGCATCTCGATCCCCATCGGAGCGTCGACCTTCACGAGATCGCCCTTACGGGTCACGTAGACGTCGAAGGTCATCCTCGGATCGATGATCTGCACGAGCTCGGCGTCGATGGCCTTGTTGTGCACGGTAACCGTTCTCGGTCCCACCAGCATGACCTCGTTCTTGAGGAAGCTGACCGTCGTCGGATCGAGAACGTAGATCGTAGTCTTCTGCCCGGGAACGGACTTGCCGAGGACTGCTTCCATCGGGTCGTCCACCACCGCCCCTCCGGTCGGGATCGCCAACGATTCGTGGGTGCGGTGGCCCTCGCTGTCGATGTCGACCTCCGCCGTTTTCGCCAGGAACGTCGCGACGATCTTCTGGGTCCTTCCCGCGCTGGACTGAATGAAAAGCATCTTGAGCGGCCGGCCCTGAGGGGATGTCCACGTCGTCCCGTCGATCGTCATTTTCATCGACTGTCCGAGCAGGCCGGCGTCGATCACGGTTTTAGAGTCGCTTCTCG
>DATJYD010000672.1:0-4005 GCA_035499755.1 Fimbriimonadaceae bacterium | reverse complement strand
GGCGCCCAGCCCCCGAGAGCGCCGGTCGGGACGAACCCCGGCCCTCCGAACGATTCGTATCCCGACTTGCCGTCCGGGCTCACCTTCTTCCGCGCCAGCCCGTTGGAGTCGAGGTAGATGAGGACGTGGTGGACGACGCGGCGGTTTCCGGGACGGACTTCGACGCCGGTCACATACCGGTCCTGGTCGAAGTTCGTGGGGATGACAAAGCAGCGGTAGTCGTCCGTGCCGTCCGCGCTGATCTCATAGGGCTTGCTCGGCTCGCCGACGAAGTCCGGCTTGCCCATCTGCCAGCCCGGCGTAAACTCGGGAACGGCCGGAGCTTTGGCGAGGTCTCCCGCGGGCGCTCCATTCTTGGCCCATGTCTGAAGGGTCTGGATTTGATCCGGCGTCAAAGTGCGCTCGTTCGTGAACTCGCCGTGGGAGACCGCCTGCCAAGGCGGCATAATCTTCTGCCCGACGGCGGCCGCGATCGTGGGCGCCATCTGCTTCGCATCCTGGTAGGTCAGCAGGGAAAACGGGGCGACCTCCCCGGGATGATGACAGCCCGCGCACTTCGCATAAAGGATGGGCGCCACATCGGCGAAGGTTGGCGCCTTCCTGCCATGAGCGGGCGGAGCATGCCGCCCGGGAGCGGCGATGGCGATCGCGGCGACCCCAAGGGACGCGAGAATAGAAACGCGCGCGTAAGTCATGAGCACACAACCTCGCCCCCCTTGATGCAGGCGGCGAGTCCAATGAAGATTATGGTCGCCGCACGGGCGATTCCGTGGGCTCTTAAGCCCACGATTCCGAGCGCATCTCGGCCCACGTTATGGACGACGAGTCGGTCGCGGCGGCGGCAATCATGCAAACTAGACGCATGCGTGCCGAATCCCTCGACTTCTTCAAAGCCATCGTCAATGTTCCTTCCCCCTCCGGCTATGAAGAACGAGCAGCAGAGGTCTATCGGCAATACACGGGCGCGTTCGCTCACGAGGTGAAGACCGACGTTCACGGCAACGTCGCGGCGATCTTGAACCCGCAGGCTGGAATGAAGGTCATGCTCGCCGGCCACATGGACGAGATCGGTTTCATCATCCACTACATCAGCGACGAGGGCCTCCTCTACTTCAGCGGCATCGGCGGTCACGACAGCGTGATTCCGGTCGGCCAGCGGGTCTGGATCCATGGGAAGAACAGGGTGCCGGGAATCATCGGCCGCAAAGCCGTCCATCTTCTCGAAGAGGAGGAGCGGAAGAAGAAGCCGGAGCTCAAGGATCTCTGGATCGATATCGGCGCGGCCTCGAAGAAGGACGTCGAGGATGCCGGCATCGAGCTCGGCGACGTCGCCACCTATCAAGTCGAGTTCGAGATGCTCCTCAACGGCCGCGCCACGGCGCGCGGCTTCGACAACAAGATGGGCTCCTTCATCGTCGGCGAGGCCCTTCGCCTGCTCGCCCACGATGGCGAACTCGATCCCGGAGTCGGCGTCTACGCGGTCTCGACCGTGCAGGAGGAGATCGGCCTTCGCGGAGCTCGCACCTCCGCCTTCTGGATCGACTCCCAAAGCGGCCTCGCCGTCGACGTGAACCACGCGATCGACTATCCCGGCGTCGCCAAGACTCGCCACGGGACTCTGGACATCGGCAAGGGTCCCAGCGTCATGCGCGGCGCGAACTCGAATCCGGTGGTTGTGAAGATGGTCCGTCAGGCCGCCGAGGAAGACAAGATCCCGTACCAGCTCGACGTCGCCGCCGGCGGTACCGGCACCGACGGCAACGCCATGCAGATCAGCCGCGGCGGCATGGCCGTCGGCATCCTCGGCGTTCCTCTACGCTACATGCACACCCCCTGCGAGTTGCTCGCGATCGAGGATGTCGAGAACTGCGCAAAGCTCATGGCCGCCTACTGCCGCCGGGTCAAGCCGGATACGGACTTTACTCCTCGCGCGTGAACAGGGAGTGCTGCGAACCTGGCGCCGCTTTGTCTCAGCGAGCCCGCGAGCGTGAGCAGGGTGTGCTTTGAGCCCCCGATTACGGGTTGCAGGGCTCGCGGGCTCGCCCGAGAAAAGCGGCGCCGGGTCGCCGCACTCCATAATGGTCCCCAATGATCGCCGTCGTTTTCCCTGGACAAGGTTCGCAGAAGCCCGGAATGGGCAAGGCTCTTTTCGATCTTCGGCCCGAGGCTCGGGGCGTGTTCCAGGCCGTCCAGAATGCGACCGGCATCGACGCGGCGAAGCTGTGCTTCGAGACTGATGAGGACACGTTGCGCGAGACCCAGAACGCCCAACTCGCTCTGTACACATGCGGTGCAGCTGCCTTCGAGTGCCTGAACGGCCATCTAAAAGGCATCGTTCCGGTCGACGGTTTCGCGGGCCACAGCGTTGGCGAATACGCGGCGCTCGCCGCGAGCGGGACGGTGAGCGTCGAGGAAGGCGCGAGGCTTGTTCAAAAACGCGGCGAGATCATGTCCAAAGCGGGCCAAAACCGCCCCGGCACGATGGCGGCCGTTCTCGGTCTCGAACGCGTACTCCTCGAGCAGGTTTGCCGTGAAGCGGGCGGAGTGGTCGTAATCGCCAACGACAATTGCCCCGGCCAGCTCGTCATCAGTGGCGAGGTCGAAGCGGTCAAGGCGGCCGGGGAAGCAGCGACCGCAGCGGGCGCCAAGCGAGTTCTGCCCCTCAACGTGAGCGGGGCCTTCCACTCTCCGTTGATGGAGGCATCGGCCGCCGAGATGCGGGTAACGCTCGACCAAGCCCAGTTCAATTCTCAATCCTCAATCCACACCCGTGTCTTCTCGAACGTAACCGCTCAACCCGTCATCCAAGAGGGTCGATGGCCGGAGCTCCTGGAAAGGCAGCTTAAGAGCCCGGTTCGCTGGACCGAGACCATCCAGAACATGCTGAACGAGGGCATCGACACATTCGTCGAGTGCGGCGTCGGCGATGTTCTCAGCGGACTCATCCGCCGCATCGACCGGGAGGCGAAGACGCTTCGCGTCAACGACCTGGATTCGCTGGAGGCGACGGTGAGCGCGATCCGAGCGTAGCCCGACCCGCAGTACATGCCAAACTCAACAGCCATGAGATTTGCGGAACAAGTCGTCGTCGTCACCGGAGCGAGCAGGGGGATCGGGCGGGAGATCGCGGCCGCCTTCGCGGCGGAGGGGGCGCGAGTCGCCTGCCTCGACATCCTCGAAGAAGGCGCCGTCACCGCCGCGAACGAGCTCGGCGGCGGCGCGAGAGGCTTCGCCTGCGACGTCTCCAGCGGCGGAAGCGTGGAAACCGCATTCGACAAGGTTCTGGCCGAAATGGGCACCCTCGCCGTGCTCGTGAACAACGCCGGCATTGCCCGCGACAACCTCATGCTGCGCATGAGCGAGGCGGATTGGGACAAGGTACTCGACGTGAATCTCAAAGGAGCTTTCCTCTGCATCAAGGCGGCTTCCCGCCCGATGATGAAGGCCCGCTACGGACGAATCCTCAATCTTGCGAGCGTGGTCGGCCTCCACGGCTCGGCGGGCCAGGCCAACTACTCGGCGTCGAAGGCCGGCCTCGTCGGCCTCACGATGACCGTCGCGAAGGAATTCGGCTCGCGGGGCATTACTTGCAACGCGATCGCCCCCGGCTTCATCGATACCGAGATGACCCAGAATCTTCCGGCCGAGTTCAAGGAGGATGCCATCAAGCGGGCGCCCGCCGGCCGCCTCGGACTGCCCTCCGATCTCGCCCCCGCTGTTCTCTTCCTTTCGAGCAAGGAAGCCGGCTACATCACCGGGCAAACGCTGACGATCGACGGCGGCCTGTTTCTCTAACGCGATCTACGCGTGGCAGGTTCGAGGGGCCGGAGCGGTGTGGTCGTTTCTGGCGTCCGCGCGGAAACCCTTGAGACGCCGTGGATTTCCAGCTAAACTCACGCCATGAACGGCGTGCTGCGATCCATGCTCGAAGGCGTGATCGATTATGCCGGCCTTTTTCCTCCGGCCAAGCTTGCCCTCCCCGAGGCGGTTTCCGAGTACCTCGGC